>CBDUXC010000021.1:0-11665 GCA_965371065.1 uncultured bacterium | reverse complement strand
CGCCCGTACTGGTCGAAATTCTACCTATGGTCCAGGTGAGTACGTTCGCGAGCTGGGCCGAGATGGAGCGATGGTACGGCGGACTGATAGCCGACGTATCCAAGTCTACGGTCGAAACCGAAACCATCGCCGAACACTTTTCGACGGGAAACAATCTGGATAACTTAAAGGTTCTGTATAACTTCGTAAGCCGCAAGGTCCGCTACGTCGGCCTCGAGTTCGGCATCGGCGGATATAGACCCCATAAACCCAAAGAAGTACTCGATACGGCTTACGGCGATTGCAAAGACCAGTCCACTCTCGTCAATACAATCGCGAAAGATATGGGCTTCGACGCGTATCCGGTGCTACTCCGGACCCGCGACCTGGGGGCGATGGACTACGGGCTGCCGATGCTCGGGCTATTCAACCACATGATCGCGTACGTTAAGCTGCCCGACGGGACCGGTTACTTTCTGGACCCGACGGCCGAGTATAACGCGTACGACGAGCTTCCCGACCCGAACCGGGGCGTCGAAGTGTTCGTAGTGGACGGCGCCGGGGGTTACTTTATCGAGACGCCGGTGAATACCCTCGAAGACAACACGGTCCGGACCGAGACGTTATTCGAGTTGAAGGCCGCGGGTTCCGCGTCGGTACATCGGCGTATCGAGTACGGGAAGTACTACGCCCCGGGCCAGCGTTATAACCTCCTCACCGCCGACGACCCCCGGGATATCGTCGAAGAGTTCTGGAACGGGCTGTTTGCAGGAACCGAGGTATCCAACGATGAATATTATGGTATCGAAGAGCCGTTCGCCGACGTCGCGATCGAATACGACGCTAGTGTCCCGGCCGTGTTCTCGCCCGGCGACGAGCAGGTGATATTAACGATTAAACTCGCGCCCAGCTTCCTCGTCAGTAGATACGGGACCCAGGTAACGCGCGAGTATCCGCTCCAGATAAAAGACAACTACCGCGCCGAGACGACGATAACATACGTTTATCCGGATACGCTTCAACCGTCGGTTATCCCACTGACGAAAGAGCTCAGGAGCGACTTCGGATACGTCAGGGTGGAAGTAATAAACGAACCCGGGCGCTTTACCGTCGAAACCGTTCTGGAAGTCCCCGCGCAGACCGTACCGCCTGAAGAGTATTCGAAGTTCCGCCAGTTCTGCTTGGACGTGGACGATTGGGAAGCGGAACCGTTCATCCTTATACGCCGCTAACTCCCTTTATGACCGATAGAGCGACAAGACTCGTGGACCGGCTGAAAAGCCTGGTACGGCGCCCGCCGCTCACGGCCAGCCTAATCTTCGAGTGCATCCAGGACTGCAACCTTACGTGCGCTTATTGTTACAACGTCTGGAACAAGGATAAGGACTACCCCCGCGGGATACTCTCCACCGATGAGACGAAGCTGTTAATAGCCAGGGCGCTACGCCAGTCCCGGACCCGCCACGTAACTTTCAGCGGCGGCGAACCGTACCTCCGCGGCGACCTGATGGACCTGCTGGCGTACTGTAAGTTCGTAGGCGCCGGGATAAACATGATAACCAACGGGACGCTATTGGACCGGCGCATTATCGAGGACACTATCGCCCGGGGCGTCCGGATGTTCGAGATACAACTCCCGTCAGCGGACCGGGAGACGACCGCCCGGCTAATGGGAGCCGACGCTAACGACGACATCGTACGGGCTCTGACGTACGTGAAAGCGGCGAAAGGCCGTGTCGTCGCCGTAATAGTCTGCACCAAGGAGAACATCGAAACCTTAGCCGAGACCTACCGTCTACTATTCGCCCTGGGTGTAGACGGCGTGATGCTCAACCGGATGAACCCGGGCGGCCGCGGCGCGTTCAATATAGACAGGCTGATGCCCGGGCCGACCGAGTTCGAAGGAGCGTTGGACGTAACCGTCGAAGCGATAGAGAAGTACAAGCTGGCCGTCTCGGTATCGATCCCGGTGATGCCGTGTATTATAGACATGAAGGAAAAGTACCCGTCGATAGGGACCGGGTTCTGCGCCGCCGGGACCGAACGCGCGTACTTCACGATGGACCCGCTGGGGAACTTGCGGGTCTGCAACCACACGTCGAGGATACTGGGGAACTTGCGGGACGCGAGCTTCGGCGAGCTGGCGACCCGCGGCCGCGCTTTCTACGAAACCAAACCCACGTACTGCGAAGCCTGCGTCCGGGTGGACGAGTGCCTGGGCGGTTGTAAAGCAGCGGCCGAAGAGTGCTTCGGCGATTTGACCGGCCAGGACCCGTTCTTGAAGGCCGGAATTAGGGAGGGACGGACGGTCAATCCTACAGACGTACCAGCGATATAATAAAGCTATAGTTGTCTATAAGAAACGCTACAACTTAAACCGTTTTCGAAGGATGTCTCCAATAAAAAAGCCCGGCTTCCCGCCGGGCTTTCGATTTCACCTGGATACAAGCTTAATCAACCATATAATCCGGCAGGACGTACCTGCTCGGGTCCACGTGGATGTGATTAACCAGAACTTCGTAATGCAGGTGCGGCCCGATCGACCAACCCGTCGTGCCAACCAGGGCTACCAAGTCCCCACGCTTTACGTTCTGCCCTTCGCTCACCAGGATGGCGGAACAGTGCGCGTATCTGGTCTCGAATCCGTAGCCGTGGTCCAAGAAAACGACGTAGCCGTAGCCGCCTTTCATCCCGGAGAATTTAACGACGCCGTCGGCGGGCGCGACCACCGGCGAACCGGTAGGCGTGGCGATATCCAGCCCCTTATGGAACTGAACGCCGCCGAAGAGGGGGTTGCGGCGCCAACCGAAACCGGAGACCGCCGGACCTATCGTCGGTTTTATCGACGGCGTATGGTCGAGGATGTGCTTTTCCCGCTCGGCCGTCTTCAGTATCTCTTCGTAGCTTTGCTTCTGGAGTTCGGCCTGCCGTATGGCCAGCTCGAGCCGGTCCACCTTCTCGTCGCGGCCGATTTTCATCAGGTGCGCGACGTTGCCGAGGGGACCGCCGACGCCGGCTTCGCGCACGTCTTTTTCGATTGTGTCCAGATCGTGAACCAGGCGTATGTTGTCGTCGAATCGAGCCTGGGTGAGTACGTCGTTCTGAAGAGACTTCCGGCGGGCGTCCAACTGGACGAGATACTTATCCTGCCGCTCCGTATCGGCGATAAGGCGCTTCAGACGGGTCTCGTCGCTCGCTTTGTCGGCGTACTCCATACTCAAGAACCCGAGAACGAGTGCGGCGACCAAGAAAAACCCGGCCGCAACGTACAGCCGGAACAAAGAGAATTTAACGGTAACGGCCCGCGCCGTACCCCTGGACAATACCAGAGATACGTGCTTCTTGCGAAGGCGACGAACCGCAAAACCTAATTTAGCGCCTATCCCCAATCTATATAGTTCCCCACTAAATGAGTGCCGGAATTCTAACAACCTCCGGGACTAGTGTCAAGCTAAAAAACAGTTTGCATCGAAAAAAACGATTCATACGCCCGAAACGACTTAAAACAAGGCCGCCGTCTCGCGGCGGTCCCCTTCTTGGGCCCAGCAGGATTCGAACCTGCGACCGACCGGTTATGAGCCGGTGGCTCTGCCAGACTGAGCTATGGGCCCGCGCACGTAAAATATAACCAATATAACGAAAGTTGTCAAGCGGTTTGTGCCGTTCGGAAATTTCCGACGCGTCTGTTCGCTGCGCTTAATACGCTCTTCGTCCAACGCCGCAAGAACTTCGTCAATATCACGACCGTATTTCTTGACGAGTTCGCCCAAAGTTCCCAAAACGGTTCGCCGCAACGGATACACGGGAATCCGAGCCGTATCAAAACGCCGTTGGCCCACGGATAACGTTCGAGGATTTCTTCTACGCTTGTGCCGGCGGTGATCGCTATTAGGTTTCAATCATAACGTAATTTAATCCAAACCTGTACTTACCTTATACGTATCGCCGCCTTTTACGATCGTTAATTCGCCGTTTTCGTACGAAACGTCCACCGCTGCGCTCGTCAACCCGAGAACCTCGATTATCAGGTTTTCGCAGTTATTTAAAAACGTACGCCGTAAGACCGCCGGCCCGTACGAAGTCGTAACTTCGGTCGAAACTACTTCCCCGCTGTTTTTCGGGAGTACGACCTTATAAAAACCGTCTGAACCGTCGACGGTCCGGACGCCGCCCGGTAACACCTTCGTGCCCGAAGGCAACCGTTCATAATTCGTAATTAAAACCAAAGTCGCAGCGTCTTCGTGGTAAACGATTACCCTGCGTAACCGGGCGCCCGAAAGCGGCCGGAGGGACACCGGCCGGTACGTATCTCGCGTTAACCGGCGGTATAATCTAAATGCCGTCTTATATAACGTCGACCGCTCGCGCCAACATACGTCCTCGACACGGAATAAACGGGCATATCCGTCGATTACGGTCCCGCTATCTGATTCAAAGACGGAGACCTTGTCGTAGACCCAGGGCGCGTACGTTACCCCGTTGACTTCGACCGCCGGGACGAAACCGCATACGCCGGGGTCCGGCGACGAACCGGCGGGGCCGGGCGATGAACCGCCGGGGCCGGGTGATGAACCGGCGAGGCCGGGCGGCGGCGGAACGATTACTTCGTCCCTATAACGCATAAACAACGGCTGGCATCCCGCGTAACGGCAACCGTAGAACAGGTCGGCTTGTCCCGGTACGAACGCGCCGCGGGCCGAGAAAACGGCGTACGCGTCGTCGGTCTCTACCGCGATTAAACCCGCGTCCGACGCATAAGTAACGCCCGATTCTACGATAGGTTCGCCCGGGCCGGCCACCGGCTCAGCCGGGCCGGCCACCGGCTCAGCCGGGTCAGCCACCGGCTCAACCGGGTCAGCCACCGGCTCAGCCGGATCTGCCACCGGTTTAGCCGGCTCGACCGGCGGCGACGCCAGAAAGATAGCGGCGGCCGCGGCATTATACACGGTTTTATGCATATAACCGTCCCAGGCCGGCCGACCGGCCTGGACCGGGTGGCGGTTCAAATTGAAACTCCCGTCGTCGTTCTTAAGACCCCGGAGCGCCGCCAACAACCGACCCAGTAACCGCCTTAACTTCGCTTCCGGTTCGCCTTTGACGGCCCCCCTATCTAAAACGATAGTTAACGGACGCAAAGCATAGCAGTACGATATCAGACAAGCGTTAGTACGCCCGTAGACAAACCCGTCGCCCGCGGGCGATACAAAGGGACACAACGCTAAAAGAGCCGTTGTTAACGGCTCCATCGCCCAATCGTCGGCCGTAGCTTCCCGGTAAAGGGCCAACCCTAAACAGGTCGCCGCGTGGTACGTTAACGGTACGGCGTAACCGGCTCCGAGTCGTCGGTACGAATAATCTACGAAAAAACCGTCGTTAAGCCGGAACTTATCGACTACGTAACGAGCGAACCTACGCGCGAGTTCCAGTTCGTCAGGGTCGCCGGTACGCCGCCAGTTCAACCCGTGACAAGCCGCCCGGAGCGCGAGCCAGTTATTGGAAACGTTACGCCCCGGCCCGGATTGCCACCGCATACCTGATAGGTACCGCTCTATCCTACTCCGCAACGCCGGCGGCAATGCCCCGTAAACCGGCGATAGGGATATCTCCAGAAGTGCTTGATTGTTGAATTCGAAGTGCCCGAGCTTCTCCGTCGGCAAGCTTAAATAACGTTCCAGCGCGAGCAAAGCCTTCGAGTTTACTTCCGTACCCGACGCTTCCGCCAGTTTCGCGGCGGCCAGAGCGAAGTGGGTAACGGCATAATGGTCGTCGGGGGTCGGCGCGTCGTCAACCGGGTCATATAGAACGCCGTCGTCTTCGACCAACGACGCGAGCCGTTCGACGAGCCGGGCGCCCCATTCACGGTAAGTATATTTCGTAAAACGTTCCACCCGAAACGCGGACGGAAGCGCCGCCCTCTCCCTTCTCTTATCCGGTTAGAACCGTCGGCCTCGTCCCGTCGAAACTGTCGGCCGTCTCGATACGATAACAGCACACACGGTTAGGCATTTCGCGGAGAGACCGCTCGACGGGTATTCGCCGCCCCGTTTATACCCGCCGTCGAGGGTTTCGACTAAAACAACCCTTCACGTCGTAAACTAATAACCGGGCGAAATCACCTCAAGGCTTTATCGACATTATTACTATTTGCTCCCCCTTATGCTCGGTCCGCTCCAGAACCGACCAGCCGAGCCGGGCGTACAACCGCTCCCTGCCCCAGGTGAATAGGTACAGAGTTTCGATATCCAAGGTCCGGGCCTCCTCCACGACCCGTTTCACGAGGGCGCTCCCTACACCCCGGCGCCTGTACTCGGGCACGACGTAGACGCTGGCCAGCCAGGGCGTCAGGTCTTCCCGGCTTTCCATATCGTAACCGACGAGTGACGCGGACCCGACCGGTTCTCCGTCCGTTAACGCCACGAAAGTCGTCGGAACCTGCTTCACACCCAGATGCGCTTTCATACGTTCGGCGCGCTTTTCGACCGTGTCGCCCGGATGAAGATAACCCCACTCGCCGTGGTGCCACCCGGCGAGTACCGACAGAAGCTCGCCGTAGTCGACAAGGTATTCGATAACGTAATCCATCAACGTTTACCGTACCAAGCTCGTATTAAGTACGTGGCGAAAAAGCGGCTTGGGAGGCCGCCTTTTATCTAAGTATACTGTTTTAATATCACTGCCCCGGCATCCCGTAACGCGCGACGCCGGCGCTGAGCGTCCCGAACCATACGTAGTCGTAAACCGGCCCGGCACTGTAGTCGCCGGCGGCGCACATCACGTAGTTGTCCTGCGGCCCGTCGGGCGCCCGAAAGGTCTCGAAGTCGGACCCGGTGAACCGGCTCACGCCGTTCACGGTCGCGACCCATAATTCGCCCCAGGCCGAGTACGCCAGATCGTTAATCGTATCGGCGGCCAGGTTCGAACCGGACGAGTAAAAAGCGGTCAGCGCCGCCGACTTATATCGGAACAACCCGTTCTCCGTACCGAACCACGCGACGCCGTCCTTAAAAACTACCGCGTTCACCGTGTCGTTCCCCAGGCCGATAGTCGCCGAGTTATAGACGGCGAAGTCGCCGGTCTCGTATCGGGCGGCGCCGCCGTTCGTACCGACCCAGATGTCGTTAACGTCGACGGGGTAAATATCGCGAATTTCGTCGGCGGGTAGGCCGTCGGCCGTCGTAAAGACGGTAAATCCCGGGTCGTCGAAGCGGGCCAGGCCGGCGTTGGTCCCCAACCAGACGTGAAGTCCGTCCCACGCGACACAGTTCACCCGCGCGGCCGGTAGACCGTCGCCGGCATCGTATACGGTTACCGCTCCGGCGCGGGTTATCCGCGCCGCGCCGGCCGGCGTCCCCACCCACGTATATTTCAAATTTTCGTCCGTTACCGCGTAACACGCGTTGGCGGGCAGCCCGGACGACGCGTCAAAAGTCGTCCAGGTCCCGCCGCTATCGTTTACCGATAAACCCTTTTCCGTGGCATAATAAACCGCGTCCGGGCCGACCCATATTCCGTAAACTTTGTTGGACGCCAGGCCGTCGGCGGTCGTGATGTAGAACCACTCGCCCTCGGGTGAAGGTGGGGTTCCGCCGTCGCAGCCGACCAACGCTAAAAAAACTATACATATCAGCGATACAGGTACAAGAACCCTCATACGTTTACCTTTCGCCCACGTACGCGACCATATCTATCTCGACCAAAGCGCCTTTCGGTAAGGCCGCCGCCTGGACCGTCGAGCGCGCCGGCGGTTCGTCCTTGAAGTACGCCGCGTAGATTTCGTTTACCTCGGCGAAGTCGCCAAGGTCCGCCAGGTAGATAGTAGTCTTCACGACGTCGTCGAAATCGGCGCCCGCGGCGGCCAACACCTCGCGGACGTTCTGCATCACCTGTTCGGCCTGGTAAGCGACGCCTTCGGCCATCTCGCCGGTCGTCGGGTCCAGCCCTATCTGCCCGGCGGTGAATACAAATCCGCCGGCGACGATAGCCTGGCTGTACGGACCTATCGCTTCAGGAGCGCCGTCGGTCTGTATGGTTTCCTTCATACTATATACGGGTGATGGTCTTATTTTTCTTCTTCGGGCGTTTCTCCCTCCGCCGGCGCCGGGCCGGCCGTTACCTCGCCTTCCAACAGCGCTTGTTCAACGTCGTCGTCGAAGAACTCGAGGATGTTCTCGCCGTCCTTCTTCTTCCGTAGTATCGTGTAGATGACGGTCTGACCGGTCGATACGAGTGAAAGGCTGTAGGATACGATAACGCCCAATACGAAGAGTATCGATACGCCGAGTATCGTCGCGACCAGCGCATCAAACCCGCCGATCGGCCCGGTAGTCGATATGTAACCCGGTACGAACCAGTTTAACAGGTTGCAGCACGGCGTATACGTACCTGCGACCAGAGCCCGGAACGGCGCCGGCATAGTCTCCCAGGCCGCCGCGAAGTAAAGCAGGAACTTCGCGCCCATCGGTATTAAAAGCAATGTGAACGCAAACCGAAGCGCGAGCAGGCTGACGACGCCGAACAAGACCGTCGCGAATGCGCGTATAAAACAGTACAACAGCTCATAGATTAACAAGCGCCACGGCTGGGCCGAAAGGGTGCTAAAAAGCTCGAACGACGTCTCGAAGGTATCGGACCCGGTCGCGCCGACTATCGCCGGCGTAAGCGGCAGGCTGATGACAAACACCACTACCGTAAAAACGAACACCAACCCGCCCAGGTACATTGGTACGATCATAAACGCCGTCGCCAGTTCGCCGACGTACGGGATTTTACCTATCAGGCCGGCCAACAACCCCAGCCCCACCAAGACGCCCAGTATCACGATGTAGACCACCGGCGTGAAGACGACGGCCCGCCACCGGCGCCTGGTGTACGCGCTCGCTTCCTTCGCGGAATAGAAGTCGTTGCCGCGGAGCTGCTCGATCGTTACCTTCGATACCGTCGCCAGGGCCAGGTAGTTCGGGAGGATGAATAATACTATGCCGATTACGTGAAGGAGGATACCCCACGGGCTCAGGATGAACGACGTCCATAACCCGCAGTCGCACAGGGACACCGGCGGAAAGAGGTAGTATATCCGGAATACGTCCAGCAGGTTGTATCCCGACGCGACGGCGCCCGCGTACGTAAAGACGTTATACAAGACGAGACCGAAGACGAGCGCGCGGAAATGTATCCATATCTTTTTCGCCCGGAACGCCAGCCTGGGTATACGGAAAAGGTCAATAAAGTTAAACCGCATTTCGTACATCATATCCGCTCCTTCGGCCTCTTATTTCGGGATCTTCTCGTAGTCGGCGAGGAACTTCTCCACCCCTATATCGGTAAGCGGGTGCTGAATCAGCTTATCTATCACCGCGGGCGGAATAGTAACGATGTGGGCGCCCAGACGCGCGGCGTCGAGAACGTGAAGGGGATGCCGGACGCTCGCGACGATAACCTCGGTGTCGAAGTCGTAGTTGGCATATACCCATACGATATCCTCGATGAGCTTCATGCCGTCATGCCCGATGTCGTCGAGACGGCCGATAAACGGGCTGACATAGTCGGCGCCCGCTTTCGCTACCAGCATCGCCTGGTTCGCGGAAAAGCAAAGAGTGCAGTTGGTCTTAACGCCCTCGGCGCTCAATTTATTGACGGCTTTCAACCCTTCGATAGTCGTCGGTATCTTAACGACGAATTTGGGGCTCATCGACGCGAAGCGGCGGGCTTCTTCGATAATGCCTTCGGCGTCGGCGCTGACTGCCTCGACGTTGACCGGCCCGTCGCATATCTCGGCGATTTTCAAATACAGCTCGTCCAACGGCATACCCTCGCGGGCGGCGAGGGTCGGGTTGGTGGTAACACCGTCAAGCAAGCCCAGGTCGGCGACTTTCTGGATTGCTTCAAGGTTGGCCGTATCGATAAACAGTTTCATGAAACCTCCACCGTACTTATAACAACTCTCCTACCGCCCTTGCCCGGGCGGTTCGCAGTTTACGTAATCTAATGCGCCTTAGTTAGTAATCGACTCTGCCGCTCTTCGGATCCCAGAACGCGTCGTCGGTCATCTTGCCGGTGTCCAACGGGTCTATGCCGGTCCGGTCTGCGTCGAATTCGTAGAACTGGTCGAGCCTTCGGCCGTACCCCGGTTCGGTGCTGGCGAATATTGTATAGTCACCGTCGCCGGCTGTGTCCGTGAAAACAAACAACGCGTTTTCGCCCTTTACTGCGCTCTTTCCGTAGTACTTCCAGGCGACGTACGCTTCCGACTGCCACGACGTCGTATCATAATCGCGTATGCTCTCGGTCCCTATCGATTTATCCTCTATTTCGTCGGGCGCTCCGTATCGGACGTAAACGACGCCCCGGTCCGTCTCGTATCCTTTCCTATACAGCGCCGAAAAGTACAATTTTACGTAACCGATACGCTTCTCGAATTCGTCCCGGTACTCGTTCTCGGGCGTATCCGGATACGGGTCCCGCCGCGCCCAGAACTTGTCCAGGAACAGGCTCCTGCCCCTGGGCGAAAGGACGTCGAAAAGCGCCAACTCCTCCGTTGACGCAATTACCCTTATCGTCTCTCGCAGATCGGCGTACTCCACATCGGACAGCTCCAACGCCGTATCCGGGAACAACACGCCGAACTTCTCGGCCCCGGACATATCCGCAATGAGCGCTTCGGTCATCTCGCGAAGGTCGTAGTCCTCGTCTATAAAGCGTACCTGCACTTCGCCGGCGTTGATGTCGATATATTCGGCGGCGATCTTATAAAAACCCTCGTCATAGCTTACCGAACCGGCTACCAGATAATCGTCCTTCATCGCTTTCCCGAGGCTTATCAGGTGCGGCAGAGTCCTTAAATCGTACCCGGCTTCTTCGGCCGCGGTAACGGCCGCCGTAAGTCGCCTGTAGTCTTCAACGTCGTAAGTCCCCGTTCCGCGGAACATAAGCCGTACATTATCGGCCACGTCGGCGCCCATCGCCGCCGTCGCGTCGTCCATCGGTTCGAAGTTAAGTACGGCTACCCTCGTCATATTATCCTCAGCCGCCCACCCGGCCACAATAAACAACGTCACCGAAACGGCTATTAACTTCTTCATCGTTAGTACCCCCGTTTATTACTTCGGAATACCGTCAACCCGCGTTTTTGCGAGTTTCATTCTATTAGTAGCGATTATACTAAAGGAGTTACGGTAAATCAAACTATTTCGATACGGGGCGTCGCTCGATAAATCCGTTTGAGATAACTACCCGTTAATCTTATAATCGCTCGTCGGAAGGCGTCCTTTTTAATAGTGAAAATCGAAGCCTACAAATTAGGATACGTCCGTATCGACGGCGTCGAATACGACCGCGACGTTATAGTTTTCCCGGACCGCGTCTCGCCCGAATGGTGGCGCGAAGAAGGGCACAGCCTATCCTTGAGCGACCTTACCGAAGTGCTCGAATACGAACCGGCCGTGCTGGTCGTCGGTACCGGCGCCCACGGCGTTATGAAAGTCCCGCAAACCGTCACCGAAGAACTCAAAGCCCGAGGAATTGAGGTCCGTACCGCTAAAACCGGCAAAGCCGTTGAAGCGTTTAACGAGCTTATCGCCGCCGGGCGCCGGGTTACCGCGGCGCTGCATTTGACGTGTTAGCGTAAATCGTACCCCGATAAATGCGCCTACTAGATCATCGGACCCTTGACGCGGCGTCGTTTAGCCGC
>CBDUXC010000020.1:0-11702 GCA_965371065.1 uncultured bacterium | reverse complement strand
GCAGCGCACACCCGCCGGACGTCGCGCTCTCCCTCGAAGCCGTGGGCGAGGCCGTAGAGGACGTCGCCGTGCTGTCCGGGGTAAGAATCCAGATACACGAGGACATAGCCCAGGTCGAACCTACCGTACAGCCTGACCGTGTCGTTGCGTAAGTACGTTAGCCTGTTGTTTACGTAAATAGGGACGAAGTTATACGACCACGAGTCATAACCGTAATACTCTTCGTCGGCCGCGCGATTGTACCCGAAACCGAGGCCGACTGCGTATATCGGATGAAGACGCCAGCCGACGAGGAACTCGCCGCCGTAGAGGAGCATGTTATACGCGTCGCTGCCGAACGTACCTACGACCCCGGCGAAACCGAAGAGGAACGGACGGTAACCGCCCGCGTCGCCGTAGAACGACGAACGTTCCGTTTTCGCTTCGCCGGTTGCCGGCGGCCCTTCCTCTAACTTTTTTATCTCCCGCGATACATAGTCGATTTCGTCGGCCTCGAAGAAGAAGACGCTCCCGCCGGCTATCTCTATCTTATAGGTCTCGCCCGGGACCTCCTCGACTATGACGCCGCGGACGACCGACCCGTCTTTTAGGTAGATTACGTCCTCGTATTCGGTATCCGCTCCGTACGCGCACGTTGAAAGGAGCGCGGCGGCGATTACGGCAAACGTTATTTTCTCGCTCATAACATTTCCTTCCGTTCGGACGACGGGAAAAGACGCTACATCGAAAAGCCGAAGTGAGCGATAAACTCGTTTTCCGAGTCGGTTCCGCTAAAAGACTGGTTGCGGAGCTCTACGGCGACGTCGCCGTGGAACCCGGGCGGCCCGAACTCGAAGCCCTGGCCGAAGCCGTAGAGTAGCCCGCCGTGTTCCCCCGCCGGGTCGTCGAAGTAAACCAGGCCGTAGCCCACGTTGAACTTGCCGTAAAGACCGATTACGTCCGTGCGGAAATACGTTATCCGGTTATGGACATAAAGCGGAACGAAGTTAAAAGTTTGGTCGTAGGAACCCCAGCCCCAGTTGATGTCGTATCTGGCCCTGTTATACCCGAAACCTAGGGCGCCGGCGTACAACGGGTGGAAACGCCAGCCCACGAGGAACTCACCGCCGTATAGAGTTGCCTCGTCCAAGGCGTTGAACCTGCCGACGACGCCCGCGAAGCCGAATAGAAAGGAGCGGTATTGGCTCGAGTGTTCGTAGAAAGACGGGTAAGCGCGGCCGGTACCACCTTCGTCTATTTCCCGGACGATTTTCTCTATCTCGTCGGGCTCGTAGACTAAGATACTCCCGCCGGCGATTTCTATCTTATAAATCTCGCCCGGGACCTCCTCGACGATGATACCGCGGATAATGCTGCCGTCGTTCAGGTATATTACGTCGTCGTAATCTTCGCCGGAAGCCGCAGCTGGCGTAAGCAACGCAGCCCCGAGGACTACTGTAGTAAATACCTTCATCCTAATCACCTCCGTAAAAGTAATATATAAGTCTTTCCGGGTCAAGAGACGTTACACTAAAAAAAAGGGACGTATATAACGCCCCTTACGATATATTCCTATACAGGTTATATGTCTTCCCCCGTAGCGTTTTACCGCGGCCGGACCGGCCCTTTAGAAGTAAAAGCTCGGGCCGAACTGGAAGTACGGGACCAGCTCGTTATTCTCGTACGGCCTGGTCTTGAGCAGGAACTGGCCGGAGATGAACCCGACTTTACCGTTGACGCCGATGCGTTCGTGGACCTGATAACCGACCTCGCCTTCCAGAGTTACTTCCGGAAACACGTTGAACCCGGGTGGTTGGTTGCTCTGGTCGACCCACTCGTCGTCGCACTCGCCGAACGTTATTTGAGGCGTTATGGCGAAGCGGACCGCGAAGTAAGGTTTGCCCAACGGTACCCGCGCGCCGGCCGTGAACCCGAACCGTACGAAGGTTTGCGTAAACTTGCCGCCGGGGTCGTCCGCCAGCTCGCTCGCCGCGACGGCGTACCCGATGCCGAAGTCCGGCCCCATGTAGGCCTCTAATGGCGCCTTGACGAGGAAGTACTTGAACGTTAGGTCCCAGTCCACGCTTGTCGAACTGGAGTCGCCTGGGAACCTGAGCACGCGGGCGCCGGTACGGAAACCCCATGTATCAGTCGGTATATCCAGAACCGCGTCGAAACGGTAGCCCCAGTAGCGTTCGTCGAGCTCGGCAGAACCCCGGCCGAAATTGACGAACCCGGCGCGCACGTCAGCCGTGCCGTGCGTTACGGCGCCGTCTTCCAGGTATATTACGTCGTCGTAACCTTCGCCGGAAACAGCGGCCGGCGCAACCAATGCAACCCCGAGAACTACCGGAATAAAAACCTTCATCCTAATCACCTCCGTAAAAGTAATATATAAGTCTTTCCGGGTCAAGAGACGTTACACTAAAAAAAAGGGACGTATATAACGCCCCTTACGATATATTCCTATACAGGTTATATGTCTTCCCCCGTAGCGTTTTACCGCGGCCGGACCGGCCCTTTAGAAGTAAAAGCTCGGGCCGAACTGGAAGTACGGGACCAGCTCGTTATTCTCGTACGGCCTGGTCTTGAGCAGGAAATTGCCGCCCATAAGCCCGACTTTACCGCTGACGCCCACGTGTTCGCTCACCGGGTAACCTACTTGGCCCTCAAGCGAGACTTCGGGAAATACGTTGAAGCCGGGGACAAGCCCGTTCTGCTCGAGCCACTTGTCGTTGGTCTTGTCCAGGGTGAACTGCGGCGTAAGGGTGAACAGTATATTGAAGTACGGCTTGCCCAACGGCACCCTCGCGCCGACCGCGAAGCCGAACCGGACCAGGCTCTGCTTTACCTTTTCGGGGCTGTCGCCCTTGATATTGCTTTGCCCGATCGCGTAGCCCAAGCCGAAGTTGGGCCCCACGTACGCTTCGATCGGCGTCTTGGTCAGGTAGTACTCGATCGCGAAGTCCCAGTCCAATCCCGTCGAGCTGAAGTCGCCGGGGAACCTGAGCAAGCGGAAGTCCGTATGAAAACCCCACTTATCGGTTGAAGTATCGAGGGCCGCGTCCAGGCGGTAACCCCAATAGCTTTCGTCCAGCTCCGCCGGGCCGCGGCCGAAGTTGACGAACCCGGCGTGTATATCTACCGTACCGGCGTACGCCGCCGTCGCGGCCAGGACGAGGCCGATTATCGTTATCTTTTTCATCATATATACCCCCAGTTTGACAAAAACGCTGTGCTTTTTGCTACCAATAGTTATTATAGCACGTGAACTCGGAAATGCAAATCGGGCGTAAAAAAAAGACGCGACTTAGTCGCGCCGATAACCCGGTTTTTAGACCGTCGTAACTCTATTTTTTCCTGGTCGCTTCGCCGGCGAGTATTTTTTTCAGGAACCGCCCGGTATAGCTCTTCCTGATTTTCGTGATTTCCTCGGGCGTACCCTCGGCGATTATATATCCCCCGTCGTCGCCGCCTTCCGGCCCCAGATCTATTACGTAATCGGCCGATTTGACGATGTCCAGGTTGTGCTCGATTATTACGACGGTGTTCCCGGCGTCCACTAAACGGTGTAGTATCGCCAGCAGCTTCTTCACGTCGTCGAAGTGAAGCCCGGTCGTCGGCTCGTCCAGGACGTAAAAGGTCCGGCCGGTGCTTCGCTTCGCCAGCTCACGGCTGAGCTTTATCCGCTGGGCTTCGCCGCCGGACAGGGTCGTGGCCGGCTGCCCGAGCCGGATGTACGCGAGCCCCACGTCGTACAACGTCTGCAGTATCCGCTTTATCCTCGGGTGCGCGTCGAAGAACTCCAAAGCCTCCTCGACGCTCATATCCAGCACGTCGGCGACGGTCTTGCCCTTATACTTAATCTCGAGCGTTTCGCGGTTGTACCGGCGCCCGCCGCAGACCTCGCAGGGTACGTAAACGTCCGGTAGGAAGTGCATCTCGACTTTGATGATACCGTCGCCGTCGCAAGCGTCGCAGCGCCCGCCGCGGACGTTAAAGCTGAAACGACCCGGTTTGTAGCCCCTGGCTTTCGACTCGGGCAGGTTACCGAAGAGCTGGCGTATCGGGTCGAAGACCTTCGTGTACGTCGCCGGGTTCGACCGGGGCGTACGCCCGATCGGCTGTTGGTCTATCTCTATGACCTTGTCAATGTGCTCAAGTCCGTCTACGTTTTCGTACGCGCCGGGGCGTACGGGCGTACGATTAAGGTATCGCGTCAATACCGGGTACAACGTCTCGGCCACCAGCGACGATTTCCCGGATCCGGAAACGCCCGTGATGCACGTAAACGTCCCCAGCGGGAAGCCGACGTCTAACGCCTTCAGGTTGTGGTGGCGGCAACCGTGAAGCGTAATATAGTTACCGTTGGAGTTCCGCCGGAAATCCGGTACTTCGATGTTTTCTTTTCCGGCGAGATAACGCCCGGTAATGGATTTCCGCGACCGTTCGACTTTTTCCGGCGGTCCGGCGACGACCACTTCGCCGCCGGTCCGCCCGGCCCCCGGCCCCAGGTCGATTACATGGTCGGCGGTGCGGATTGTCTGCTCGTCGTGCTCGACAACGATTACCGTGTTCCCCAGGTCCCGGAGACCTTTGAGGGTATCGAGGAGTTTCCTGTTGTCTCTTTGGTGTAAACCTATAGATGGTTCGTCTAAGATATAAAGAACGCCCATTAACCCGGAACCGACTTGCGTGGCCAGGCGTATCCTTTGAGCTTCGCCGCCGGAGAGGGTAGGCGCCGCTCTGTCCAGAGTGAGGTACGTCAAACCGACGGCCTCCAGGAACCTAAGACGGGCTTTGAGTTCTTTTATCACCTCTTCGGCGATTATTCGCTTCGCCGGTGGCATTTCGACCGAACCGAAGAAAGCTATCGCGTCGGTAACGGATAGGGCTGTTACCTCCGCGATGTTCTTCCCGCTGACGGTAACAGCCAGCGCTTCGGGCCGCAGGCGGGCGCCGCCGCAGTCCTCGCACGGCTGCTTGGAGAAGTAACGTCCGTAGTAGAACTCGCGCTGGTCCTCGGACGTGGTCTCCTTGTACATCCTGTAAAGCCGCGGGATTACGCCCTCGACCGACGACTTGTACTCGTGGGTAATGTCCCGGCCGACGTAGCGGAACCGGAACTTCCGCCCGCCGCTGCCGTAGAGGAGTATTTTTCGGGTTTTATCCGGTATCTTCCGCCAGGGTGTATCCAGGTCGAAGTTGAGCTGTTCGCCCAGTTGACCCAGGAACTGCCAGATGTAGGAGTCGTCGCCACGGTTCCAGGGGAGGACCGCGCCTTCCCGCAGGGTAAGGGTATCGTCCGGTATTATCAGGTCCAGGTCTATCTCGAGCTTGAACCCAAGCCCGGAGCACGTCTGGCACATCCCGAAGGGGCTGTTGAACGAGAAGAGCCGGGGCTCGATGGGAGGATAGCTTATGCCGCAGACCGTGCAGGCGAACGCTCGGCTGTAGACACGGTCGCGGTCGTCGCTACCCAGAACCCGAACGACGGCCGAGTCCTCGCCCAGGTCCAACGCCGTCTCAAGAGAGTCGGCCAGGCGCCGGCGCAAGCCGTCGTTAATTACGAGGCGGTCAACTATAGCGTATATATCGTGCTTCTTGTTCTTCTCGAGCGGTATCTCTTCGGTCAGGTCGTACTCGATGTCGTCGGCCAGGACGCGGGCGAAACCTTCGCGCCGGAGCCGGGCGAACTCGTCGGCGAAGGTCCCTTTTCGACCCAGGGCGACCGGCGCCATCAGGTAGAAGCGGGTCCCTTCCGGCAGGGTTAGAATATCGTCCACCATCTGCTCGGGGGCCTGGCTGGTTATCGGGCGGCCGCAGTTGTAGCAATGGGGGTCGCCGGCCCGGCCGTAAAGCAATCGTAGATAGTCGTGAATCTCGGTTACGGTTGCGACCGTCGACCGCGGGTTCCGGGACGCCGACTTCTGTTCGATGGCGATCGCCGGCGAAAGCCCCTCGATGTACTCGACGTTGGGCTTTTCCATCTGCCTGAGGAACTGGCGCGCGTACGCCGAAAGGGACTCGACGTATCGGCGTTGTCCTTCGGCGTATAGGGTGTCAAAGGCCAGCGACGACTTCCCGGAGCCGGAGACGCCCGTAATCACCACGAATTTGTCCCGGGGTATCTTGACGTCTATGTGCTTCAGGTTGTGCTCGGCCGCGCCCTTGATGAATATGTGGTCGATGGGAGGCATAATCGTTTACCGGAAAAGCTTATATAATTATACTCAACATTTGTAGAGTGTCAAGCGGTTTTTCCAGGGAACCGGTAATATAACATAACCGCCGGTCCGATTAAAGGCCGGCGACGGGTTTCTCGCTTAAAACCAGACGGTTTTTGCTTTATTTCTTCGCCGTCGTAAAATCCCAGTCCATCGTGAAGGTCGCGGCGCCGTTCAGCCGCAGCTCGACTTCGACGTTGTACGTCTCGTCCGGCTCGAGCGGTTCCTTCGGCAGGATGCAGACGGCGTTCCGCAAGAGCTTATGCGGGTCGTTTTCGTACGTGAGCAGCCAGAAGTCCACGGCGCCGCCGGACGAATCGGTCAACCCGGCCGTATTCACCTCGATCTCCGGCTCCCGCAGATTGAACTCTATCGTTATCGGGAAACCGGCGGTCTCGCCGTCGCCCGGGACCGGGTCCGGTCGTTCGTCTATGGACTCAAGCGGTACGTTCGTCTGCCCGGGGGACGGGTAGACGGCGTATTTAACGTCCGCTAACGTGTCCTCGGCCCACGGGCGGTAGAAGACGCCGACCTCGAGAACGGTGTACCTCTCCCGGCGTACGATTATCGCGTCCTCGGTTGAGGTCCGGTGCTCTTCGTACGAGTAGCCGTGGCCCAGCTCCCGGGCGACCGGGTTCAGGAACGGCAGCCGGTGATAGACGGTGGCAATAAAACTGTCCACCGCCTCGGCGCCCTCGTGCCCGACGGCGATAACCTCCTCGATGTCGTCCCATTTGTAGCCGTAGTAACAAGCCCGGTCCCACGGCTCTTCGCCGACGAAATCGTCGTTCTCCGGCTCCTCGAAGTGAGTGGATATCCCCCGGGGGTCGTTGGCCTGCAGGTACTTCGCGTGGGCCCGAGCCGCCCGGGCCAACTCCTCGACGTAGCGGACAGGCTCGAGCCCGGCGGCCGCGCGGTACTCGTTAATCCGCTCGAGTACCTCCTCTTCCCGCGCGTCGGCCGGGAACGTGAGCGTCCCGGCGAAGTCCATCGCGTCGAGTTGCTCGGCGGTGTAGTACTCGCCCCGATACTCGTAGAACTTGACCTCATGGACGTAGGTGACGACGCGGGCGCGGGAACCGGCGCATAGAAACGTGAAAACTAAAAAGATCGCGATTAACGTACGTTTATGGATTACGGAAATCATTTCGAGTCAATGCGTTAACGCATACACGAAA
This sequence comes from uncultured bacterium, assembly GCA_965371065.1. Taxonomy (GTDB): domain Bacteria; phylum RBG-13-66-14; class B26-G2; order WVWN01. Next base: position 4,318 of record CBDUXC010000020.1, on the reverse strand, counting down.
ATATTCGCGCCCATCTTCAGGGCGGCTTCGCGTTTTTCGGTCGGGTCCTTGTGGACGTCCGGGTCCTCCCAACCGTCGCTCAGGTCCGTGTTGTACGAGTAGAAGATGACCATACGTCCTTCGTAATAGACGCCGTAGCCTCGGGCCGGCCCGCCGTGGTGCTCGTGTATCTTAGGCGGGCCGTCGGCGAAGTCGTAGACGTTGTGATATATCTCGTGGTCCAACGGCAACTCCACCAGCGGGCTGTCCGGAAATATCCGGGCGACCTCTCGGCGCCAGTACTCGTCCATACCGTAGTTGTCGTCCACGTGGAGGAACCCGCCGCGCTCGAAGTACCGGCGAAGCCGTTTTACCTGTCCGTTGGTGAACTTGACGTTGCCGTGGCCGGTCATATGGAGAAGCGGGTAGTCGTAGAGTTCGTCGCTCGCCACGTCCACGACCACGTCGTCGGCGATATCAGCCATGGGCAACCCGACACGTTCGGCGAGGAAGCTTTGCAGGTTGGGGAGGCTCGTGGCGTTGGCGTACCAGTCCCCGCCGCCCGGGTATTTCAACTTGGCGATGACTACTCTACCGGGCGGAACGTCGGTGGTTTCCCACTGGGCGTGAACGCCCGAGACTACCAGAAGCACAACTGTCAGAGCGGACCTTAACATTGAGAGGATTATAACAAAAGGCCGGACGATACGCTACGCTAAGACGTCAGGTTAAAACGGTTGCTATTAACCGATATTTCGTTATACTGAAGCAAAAGGTCGATACCGTATTGAGAGGAGCCGTCGATGGGGAAGATAATCAAATTTATTCTTTTAACGGTCACCGCCGTTCCCGCGTTTTGCGCGTACGCGGATACGGCCGAAACAACCGAGGAACCCGAGTTGATACCGTTAGACGTGTTGTTCGGGAACCCGACCAAGCTCCGGGCCCGGGTATCGCCCGACGGGACGATGCTTGCTTATCTTGCGCCGTACGAGGACGTGGTCAACGTATGGGTCAAGACTATTGGTAAGGAAGACGACCGTCCCGTTACGACCGATGCGGAGCGCCCGATATATTTTTACTCCTGGGCCCAGGACAACGAGCGCGTCCTGTACCTGCGCGACAAGTACGGCGACGAGAACGACCACCTGTACTCCGTTGACCTCGCGACCGGCTCAACCGAAGACCTGACGCCTTTCGATGGCGTGAAAGTAAACCTGTACGAGCATAATAAACACTTCCCGGGCAGAGCTATAATTACGATGAATAAGCGCGACCCGGAGCTCTTCGACGTTTACGCACTGGACCTCGAAACCGGCGACGTCGGGACGCTCGCCGAGAACCCGGGCGACGTCATCGGCTGGGACCTGGACGCGGGCCAGGTCGTACGGGGCGCCAACGTGATGGCGCCCGACGGGAGCTTCGTGCTCCGGGTTCGCGACGACGCCGAAAGCGACTGGCGCGAGCTTATCGTGTGGGACGTCGAAGACGCGATGAACAGTACGTCCCTCGACTTCGACGGGTCCGGCGACTGGATGTACCTGTTCGACTCGCGCGACGCCAACACCACCCGATTAGCGAAGATAAACGTATATACCGACGAGTTAGAGATAATCGCCGAAGACCCTACCTACGATATCTCCGGCTATATGTTAAACCCGGATACGTTCGAGCTGGAAGCTTACGCGGTTTATCGGGACCGGGAAGAATGGGTCGCCCTTGATGAAGACATACGCGAGGACTTCGACGTTATACGCGGTATAGATGAGGGAGACTTCGACGTCCTCGACCGGGACAACGCCGATGACACCTGGATCGTCTACTTCGATAAGACCGACGAATCGGCGTCCTACTACGCGTACGAGCGCGGTACGAAAGAAGCGACGTTCCTCTTCGATACCAGGCCCGAGCTTAACGATTACACGCTTGCGTCGGTGGAGCCGATATCGTTCACGGCCCGTGACGGGCTGACGGTCCACGGATACGCGACGTTCCCGCCGGGCAAGGCGTTGGAGGACCTACCGACGGTCCTGTACGTCCACGGCGGACCCTGGGACCGGGACCGTTGGTGGTTCGAACCGTTCGTCCAGGCCCTCGCGAACCGAGGGTACTTAGTGCTTCAGGTGAACTACCGCGGGTCGACCGGATACGGCAAGGACTTCGTCAACGCCGGCAACAAGGAGTGGGGCGGCAAGATGCAGGACGACCTGACCGACGCGGTCGCGTGGGCCGTCGAGCAGGGCTGGGTCGACCCGGCGCGGGTAGCGATTATGGGCGCGTCGTACGGGGGATACGCGGCCCTGGCCGGCGCCGCGTTCACGCCGGACCTGTACGCGTGCGCCGTCTCGGCTATGGGCCCGAGCAACCTGGTTACGTTCATCGAGACGATTCCGCCTTATTGGGCGCCGATAATCCCGATGTACAACGAGCGCATCGGGAACGCTGAGACCGAGAGGGAGTTCCTGGAGTCGCGTTCGCCGATATATTGCGTGGACGAGATAAAGATACCGATGCTACTTTCTTACGGCGCCAACGCCCCCCGGGTCAAGCTGTCGGAGGGCGAACAAATCGTGGCCGTGATGGAGGAGAAGGGCATAGACTACGAGTTCATCGTCTTCGACGACGAGGGCCACGGGTTCCAGCAGCCCCACAATATGATAAAGTTCGCCGCCGAAACCGAGAAGTTCCTGGCCGAGCACCTGGGCGGGCGGTATCTGGAGTACGAGGAGTAGACGCTTTCGTTATGCTGACCTCAGAAAGGATTAACAGTAAAACCCGCCTTTACGGCGGGTTTTTTCTTTGGTTGTAGTTACGTTACCGATAGACTTCGGACCTTTTTCTTACGGCTAATATCTTGACAATATTTTCATTATCGTCTACTAAGTATAAAATCCGATATACGCCGATTCTTATCCTATATAAGTTTCTCTTACTATTCAACTTGCGTGTTCCTCGGGGCTGCCGTATTTCTTCTAGTCGTTCTATAGCTTTATTAACGCGTACCGCGGCGCTCTTAGGAAGCCGATTAATTTCTTCCAACGCCGACGGCTTTATTTTAACGGCGTACACTATTATAAACTACGCTTTACTTCGTCCCAATCGAGGTCGGGTTCGCCGATACGCGCGTCGACGATTTTTAAGTCCTCGATGTCCTCCAAAAGTTCTTCGATTTCCCTGAACGCGTCGATGTCCAATACAACGGCTATGGGTTTCCCGTCGGCCCCGAGGATGTACTGTTTTTCTATCGTCGGCATTATAGTACCTCCTGTTCGTTCGTTACTATAACACAAACTTCCGTATGCCGGAACGGTAAACGCGCGTCAACGTTGCTCTTGTAAACCTCCGGTGCCCTTGCTATCATCCGACCGAAAGGGACCGGGTATTAAGGGCACGTTAATATATTGGTCGATAATCGGCGGTATCGTTGCGGCCGCGGCCGTCGCGATAACGCTCCAGCTCGGCGACCCCCTCGTTACCGACGAGCCCCAGTTCGTGGACGTGGCCGCGAGCATTGCGGCGACCGGAAAACCGCTGGGCTTTTCCCACGGCGTACTAAAGCCGATACTCTCGCACCCGACGCTATACCACACGCTTCTCGCGGTCCCGGTCTCGATATGGGGTAAGGCGCCGGCGGCCGGCCGGAGCGTAGGCGTCGTCTGCTTCGCCGGCGCGGCCTTACTCGTCTTCCTTACGGTTAGGCGGTTAACGGTCGGTAAGTGGCCGCCGGTCCTCGCGCTGGCCCTGTTCGCCCTGCATCCCCTGGCCGTGAACTCGGCCCTACTCGTCGAAATAGATACGACTCTGCTGGTCCTCTTCGCCGCCTTGTTCTTCTATTGGCTCGTTCGGCTCGACTTCCAATTGAACCTGAAAAGTTCTCTGCTGTTGGGCGCGTTCTTCGGCGTCTGCCTGCTCGCGAAACTGACCACGCCGCCGCTCTTCCTCCTCGCCCTCGCCGTTTACTACGCGGCGAATCGGGATTGGACCAATCTGAAATGGGTACCCCTCGTCGCGGTCGTAGGCGCGGCCGTCTTCGCCGCCGTTTACTTCCCGTACGCGCTGGCGCTGGGGCTTCCCTGGTACAAGCCGTTCGTCCACCCGTTCGCCCGGGCGTCCGACGTCGCCGGCGCTTCTTATCTAATAACTCTAGGGAAACGCGCCGTCCGTATCACCCTCTGGGTGGGCTTTCCGCTTATCCTGGCGTGGGGCGCGGCCGTCTGGGCCCGGCGCCGGGACTGGTTCGGCGGGCGCCTGTCGGCGGTCGACTACGCCGCGGTTCTGGGCGTAATGATATTCGTAGGATACTGGCTCGTCGGCGGCGACGGCTACGGCTTCGTCAAGT
>CBDUXC010000019.1:0-11834 GCA_965371065.1 uncultured bacterium | reverse complement strand
CTTCCTGCGACCCACGGTCTTCTTCGGGCCCTTACGCGTCCGCGCGTTGGTCCGGGTCCGCTGTCCCTGGACCGGCAGTCCACGCTTGTGCCGTAGCCCGCGGTAACTGTTTATCGCGATTAAGCGCTTGACGTTCTCCGCCATCTCGGCTCTCAACGCCCCCTCGACGCGGTAGTCTTCCTCGATAAGAGAACGAAGGCTTTGGATCTCGGCCTCGGTCAAGTCGCTCACGCGCGTATCCGGGTTGACTCCCGCATTCTCGAGCAGTTTGTCCGCCCGGGTCCGGCCGACGCCGAATATATAGGTCAACCCTATCTCCACCCGTTTATTACGGGGTAAATCTACGCCTGCAATACGTGCCACTCGCGCCCTCCTTGTTCTAACCCTGGCGCTGTTTGTGTTTCGGGTTTTCGCAGATTACGCGGACGACGCCCTTGCGCCGAATAATCTTGCATTTATTACACATTTTTTTTACGCTCGCCCTGACTTTCATATCAATCCTCGGACGGTGGGGTCCGCCGAACCTCCTATTTATAACGCCAGGTTATTCTACCGCGGTCGGGGTCGTACGGCGTAAGCTCCACTTTAACCCGGTCGCCCGGTAGAATCCGAACGAAATGCATCCTCATCTTACCGCAGATATGAGCCAACACCACGTGCCCGTTGTCCAATTCCACCCTGAACATAGCGTTCGGCAGGGGTTCAATTACGGTTCCCTCGACCTGTATCTTCCGTTCTTTGATCAAACGGCCTCCCCCCGGTACGCGCCGACCGCCGGCTCGAAATAAGGCGCCATGAACTCTTCCCAACCTATCGTCAGCACCTCCGGCTCGTTCTCCCCGACCACGACGGTATGCTCGAAGTGTACCGCCGGGGCCTTGTCGCGGGTTACGACCGTCCAGTTGTCGGGCAAAACCTTTACCCGCCAATCGCCGGTCATAAGCATCGGCTCGAGCGCAAGGGTCATCCCGGTCTTCATCCGCGGTCCTTTTCCGGCCGGACCGAAGTTCGGTATCTGTGGCTCCTCGTGCAGGTTGGAACCGATCCCGTGTCCGACGAAATCCCTAACCACGTTGTATCCCACCGACTCGGCGCCCGTCTGAATCGTATTGGATATATCGCCCAGCCGACTCCCTTCCATCGCCTTTTTTATCGCCTCGTCGAGGCAGAATTTGCCGCGCTTCAACAACGCGTCGGTTTCCGGTTCTACTTCGCCTACCGGCATCGTAAACGCGGCGTCGCCGAAGTATCCGTCGTACTCTACGCCCACGTCTATACTTACTATGTCACCTTCCGACAGCGAACGGCCGTCAGACGGTATCCCGTGTACCACTTCGTCGTTGACCGAGATGCACGTCGCGGCCGGGAAACCTCTGTAGCCGAGGAAAGCCGGCCGGCAATCCCGGCTCTCGACGGCCTTCCTTACTTCCAGGTTAAGCGCGGCCGTCGTTACCCCCGGTTCTATTATATCGTGGGCGGCTCTGAGCGCCGCTACAACTACTTCCGACGCTTTCGCCATCTTCGCCAGTTCCGCCCGCGATTTAACAGTGATCATCGGCGAACCCGCGTTCGTTACCCTTCAGCACCTCGGCGGCTCTGGCGAAAACCTCGTCCACCGTTCCTTTCCCGTCTATTTCGGCGAGTAAGCCGCGCGATTTATAAAAGTCTATCAACGGTTCGGTTTCTTCCTTATACACGTCCAAGCGCCGCCGGACGGTTTCCTCCCCGTCGTCTTCCCGTTGTATAAGTTCCGCGCCACAGACGCCACAACCGGTACCGTTCGGCGGCGGGTCGTTCTCTATATGATATATCGTCCCGTCTTCAGGGCAGATGCGCCTTCCCGTCAGCCGCCGGACGAGGGTCTCATCGTCTACGTTTATGTAGAGTACGCCGTCCACCGGAAGCCCCTCAAACGTTTCCAAGAACTCGGCTTGCCCGATGTTTCTCGGATACCCGTCGAGCAGAAACTCGCGTTCTTCGTAAAGCCGTTCCCTAACAACGTCGGCCAACAGCTCCGATGGGACCAACTCGCCGGCGTTCACGTAATCTTCGGCTTTCCGGCCCAGTTCCGTGCCTTCGGCGATAGCCGCCCGTAACATATCGCCCGTCGAAAGGTGGGCTACGCCGAAGTGTTCGGCCAGTCTTTCGGCCTGTGTGCCTTTTCCTCCGCCTGGGGGACCTAGTAGAACCACTCGCATAAACTATGAGACCCCGCTAGACCCGGCCCCGGATCCTGCCTTTCGTAACGAAACCGTCGTAGTGGCGCATCAAGAGATGCGACTCGACCTGCCGCATAGTGTCCAGCGCAACGCCCACGACGATGAGCAAACCGGTCCCCCCAAAGTAGAACGGTATGTTCATGAACCTTATCAAGACCGTCGGCATTATGTCTACGGCCGCGAGGAATAAAGCGCCCGCGAGCGTAATTCGCGTTAATATCCGGTCTATGAACTCGGCGGTCTTTTTTCCCGGCCTTATCCCAGGGATGTAACCGCCGTACTTCTTCATGTTCTCGGCCATATCGACCGGGTTCAGTACTACGGCCGTGTAAAAATACGTGAAGAATACGATCAGAATTATGTCGAGTCCGATATACCCGATTTCGCCGGGTAGAAGCCACTTCGCGATGTCCTCTATTATACCTCCCTGCCCACCGGCGAACGTCAATATCGTCTGAGGAAACATAATTATAGAGCTGGCGAATATGACCGGTATAACACCCGCGGTATTCACCCGGAGCGGTATATGGGTGGACTGGCCGCCGTAAACTTTTCGGCCTTTGATTCGTTTGGCGTACTGTACCCTAATTCGTCGCTGGCCGGCCTGCATAAAGACAATTGCCATCACCACGGCGACCATTATCAATATTAGTATTATGAATACCCCTATATGCATCTCGCCGTGTATCAGGTTATTGAATACCTTTAAGGTTCCGCCGGGCATCGCGGCGATGATTCCGGCGAATATAATAAGCGATATCCCGTTCCCGATGCCGAACTCGGTTATCTTCTCCCCTAACCACATTATGAACGCGGTCCCGGCGGTCATCGTCAGTACAATCATCAAGCGGAAGCCCCAACCCGGGTCCGGTACGACAGGTATCCCGTTGGGCGCGAGACCTTCCAGCCAAAGACTGATGCCCATAGATTGAACAACCGATAGTATAACCGTCCCGTACCGCGTGTACTGAGTAATCTTCTTCCGCCCGGTATCACCTTCTTTCGATAGTTTCTCCAGGTACGGGATAACCGTTACGAGCAACTGGAAGATAATCGAGCTGGAGATGTAGGGCATTATACCCAGGGCGAAGATAGTCGCCCGTTTCATGTTGCCGCCGGAGAACATATCGAAGAGCCCGAAGAGGGTCCCCTTCTGGGTATCGAAGAACGCGGTTAGAGCGGCGCCGTCGACGCCTGGCGCCGGCACGTGGCGCCCTATCCGGTAAACCAGTATCAGAGCCAGGGTTATCAGAACCCGGCGCCTGAGCTCCGGTATCTTGAAGATGTTGCGTAAGTTTACGAAGAAGCTTTTCAGGATCTCGAACAACTATACCACCTCGGCCTTGCCGCCGGCGGCTTCCACCTTCTCGGTCGCCGACTTCGAGAACCGGTTCGCCCGAACCGTTAATGCGACGTTAAGCTCGCCGTCGCCGAGTATCTTCAACCTTGTAATACTTTTCCCCTTTACGACGCCTTTATCTTTCAGCACCGCCAGGTCGACATTACCTTCAAGGCCGTTTAAACGGCCGACGTTGACGACGGCGGTCGTCTTCTTTTCGCGGTTATAAACGTTCGTAAAGCCCTTGGCCGGAAGGCGCCTGTGGAGCGGCATCTGGCCGCCCTCGAAACCGCGGCGCACACCGCCGCCGGAGCGGGCATTCTGGCCTTTGTGCCCGCGTCCGCAGGTTTTACCCTTCCCGGAACCGGGGCCGCGCCCGACGCGCTTACGCTTTTTCTTCGACCCGGGCCGCGGCGATAACTCGTTTAACCTCACCTAAAACCTCCAACGCCCCCTAAAAAGCCTATTTGCCTTCGCCTTTTACTTCTTCCGCCGGTCCGCCGTCCGGCACCGCGGGTTCGGCGGTCCTTTTTTCCTTCTCGGTCTCCTCGCCGGCGCGCCGCTTTTTCCGGCGCCGCCGGACGCTCACCTTAACGTCGTCCTTCTTCTCGGTTTTTTCGACCCGCTTAACTTCCAACCCTTTCCGGATCGCGGCTTCGTCGGGGTGCTTCAACTCCTCCAGAGCTCTCAACGTAGCTTTAATAACGTTGTGCGGGTTGTTCGACCTGAACGATTTCGTCAATATATTATGTATGCCGGCCAACTCGAGAACGGCCCGCATAGCGCTCCCGGCAATAACTCCCGTACCGGGCGACGCCGGTCTTATCATTACTTTGGCCCCCCCATACTTGGTAACGACCGTGTGCGGGATGGTCCCGTCAATTATCGGGATTTCTATCAAGCTTTTCTTCGCGAGTTCGACGCCCTTATTTACGGCGAGCGCTACTTCGTTGGCTTTTCCGAGACCGTAGCCTACGCTTCCCGCGCCGTCGCCCACGACAACCAACGCGTTAAAACCGAACCGGCGCCCGCCCTTTACGACTTTTGCGACCCGATTTATTGCGACGACCCGTTCCTGCAGTCCGCTGTCTTCGACGAAACTATCCCGTGCCATTACCTTCCCTCAATTAGAACTTTAGTCCGGCATCCCTGGCGCCTTCTGCCAGAGCTTTCACCCTACCGTGGTATTTATACCCGCCTCTATCAAAAACGACTGTCTTGATGTTCTGGGCCAGCGCTTTCCGGCCTACCTCTTCGCCTACTGTTTTAGCACCATCCACGTTTCCGCCGGCGACTTTCCCCTTAAGGTTCGGGTCCAAACTGGAAGCCGCGCAAACGGTTCGTCCTGCGTCGTCGTCCACTAATTGAGCGTAAACGTGTCGAAGGCTGCGGAAGACTACGAGCCGCGGTCGCTCCCGGGTCCCACGGATTTTTTTCCGTACGCGTCTATGCCGTTTCGTTCGACCGCTTGTTTTCTTATCCTTGTGCATAACTGCCGTTCGGCTACATTCCTATCCCGACGGTCTTCGCGACTTTACGCCGCACCCGCTCGCCCTTATACCGTATTCCTTTTCCTTTATACGGCTCCGGCGGACGGAATCCGCGGACCACCGCCGCGACCTGTCCGACCAATTCTTTGTCGATACCTTTAACCGTCAATGTCGTCGCCGACGTAACCTCGATTTTTATACCCTCGGGCGGTTTATAATCGATAGTGTGCGAGAAACCGACCGAAAGCTTCGTACCATCGCCGGCTTGTTCGGCCTTATAGCCGACGCCTACTATCTCCAGCTCCTTCGAAAAACCCTCAGAGACGCCCGCGACCATATTGTTGAGCAAACTCCGCGACAGGCCGTGGAGCGACCGGGCGAACTTCGTCTCGTTGCGCGGGTGTACAGTGAGTACGTTCCCATCGACCTTAACTTCGATAAGCTTGTGTATATCCCTGGAAAGTTCGCCCAGCGGCCCCTTAACGTACACGGTCTGACCGCTTACGTTCGCTTCGACCTTTTCCGGTATTTCTATCGGTAGTTTACCTATTCGGGACATCTATTCAACCTTCGAGCCGTGCCGCATCGCGTACTTACCATACTTTGCAAACTACTTCTCCGCCGATACCACGCTTGCGGGCTTCCGCGTCGGTCATCATCCCCCGGGAAGTCGAGAGTATCGCGACGCCGATCCCGCCCAACACCCGCGGTATATGTTCTCGGTCGACGTAAACGCGAAGGCCCGGCTTACTCACCCGTTGGAGGTTTGTAAGGATCTTTTTGTTGTCGTCTCCGTATTTTAAATATACGCGGACGACATTACCCGGTTCCTGCTCCAGAATCCGATAACCCTCGATAAAACCTTCTTCTTTCAAAATTTGACAGATGGACTCTTTCACCTTCGAAAACGGCACGTCGGCTTTATCGTAGCCGGCGCGGTTCGCGTTCCGGATCCTGGTCAATAAGTCGGCTATCGGATCGGTCATCGTCATATATTCGTTCCTTAATAAACCCGGGCTGTCAGTAACCGTATCGACACCTTGTACCGCCGCGTGAAATACGTACGAGGCCGCCAACGGCGACGCCCGTCCGACGCTACCAACTTGCCTTTATAACGCCAGGGATTTCGCCCCTCAAGGCGAGCTCACGGAAGCATATCCTGCACATATCGAATTTCCGTATATATGCCCTAGAGCGCCCACACAGCGGACAGCGGTTGTACTTCCGTACCTTGAACTTGGGTTCCCGCTTGGCCTTGGCTATAAGCGATTTCTTCGCCATAGTCCTTTTTCTCTTCTAAGCCGCCGCCGGTTCGGCGAACGGCATACCGAAGTACGTCAGTAAAGCGCGGGCTTCTTCGTCGGTCCGCGCGTCCGTTACAATCGTTACGTTCATCCCGGTTATCTTTACGACTTTGTCATAGTCGATTTCAGGGAAAATTATCTGCTCGGATATACCCAGGGTATAGTTCCCGTGGCCGTCGAAGCCGTCGGGGTTCACGCCCCGAAAATCGCGGATCCGGGGGAGAGCGAACGACACCAATCGGTCCAGGAACTCGTACATCCGGTCCCGCCGCAGTGTAACCCGAACGGCCGTCGGCATACCCTCGCGTATCTTGAAACCGGCGACCGAACGCTTCGCCCTCGTAACGACCGGCTTTTGGCCCGTTACCAGACCTACTTCCTCGGCGGCGGCGTCGAAAACCTTCACGTCGTCGTGAAATCGACCCAGCCCCTGGTTTACCGCTATTTTCACTACTCGCGGAACCTGATGCGGGTTCTTATATTCGAACTCGGACATCATCGCCGGTACGATTTCCTCGCGGAATCTGATTTTCAACCTCGGCTCTAACATAAATCCCGTTCGTTCAATTTAGTCTTTATTCGACGATCTCACCGCACTTCTTACACGATCTCACCTTGGAGCCGTCGGCAAGGATTATATGCCCTACGCGAGTCGGCTGCTTACATTTCGGACATACCAGCATTGCGTTGGACAGGTCCACCGATGCTTCCAGTTCGTGAATCCCGCCCTTGCGGTCTTCGCGGGTCCTGCGCGCGTGCTTCTTTACGAAGTTGACGCCCTCGACCAGTACGCGGTTATTCTCCGGGAAGACGGCGATAACGCGTCCTCGCGTCCCGGCGTCCTTACCAGCTATGATTACTACGGTATCGCCGGTCTTGATGCTCGCTTTCTTCTTATTTTTCGTCTTTTGTTTCACCGCTACCGCGCTTCACCGCCGACTTACCCCTATAACACTTCGGGTGCCAGCGATACGATTTTCATATACTGTTTCTCGCGCAGTTCCCGCGCGACCGGCCCGAAAATACGCGTCCCCTCCGGGTCACCCGTCTCGTTGATTATTACGCACGCGTTATCGTCGAACCGTATGTAGGAACCGTCGTCGCGGCGCTTCTCTTTCTTGGTACGTACGATTACCGCCCGGACGACCTGCCCCTTCTTAACGCCGCCGCGGGGGACCGCGTCCTTAATAGTCACGATTATAGTATCCCCTACCTCGCCGTACTTCTTTTGACCGGAGCCGGATATGACCTGAATACAGGACGCTTTCTTCGCCCCGGAGTTGTCTGTAACAGTTAATCTGGAAGTCGTTCTGATCATTATAATCCGGCTTTCGGTTCCTAATCACGATTCCTCGTAAAAACACTACTTGGCCTTCTCCACTATCTCCACCAGGCGCCAGCGTTTTCTTTTCGACAATGGCCGCGTCTCGGCGATTCTGACGGTATCACCAACGCCGCACTCGTTGTTCTCGTCGTGTATTAAAAACTTCTTCCGGACCCTGGCGGCCTTTTTATACTTAGTCATTTTGACGGCGGTTTGAACCTCCACTACGGCAGATTTCTCCATCGCCGCGCTTACGACTTTCCCGGTAAAGGTTTTCCGCGTTCCCCGTTCAGCTTTTTGTTGTCCTTCTGCGCTCGTCGGCACGCGTTGCTCCTTTTATTACACTTCAGTTAGGCTTTTACCGGCCACCGCTTTTTCGTTCAGTACCGTCAAAACCCGGGCGATCTGCCGTCGTAACCGCCGGCTTTTATTATTATCTTCGATTTGTCGGGTCGCGATCTTCGACCTGGTATCGTACAGCTCGGCCTTAAGCTCCCGGACCATCACCGTAAGTTCTTCGACCGTTTTGTTCCGTAGTTCGGCGGCTTTTGGCGTATCGCTCGGCATTAACCTTCCTCCCGGTAGACGAACTTCGTCTTGATCGGCAGCTTGTGGGCCGCACGCCGCATTGCCTCACGCCCGACCTCAAGCGGTACGCCTTCGAGTTCGAAAAGCATCAGCCCGGGCCGAACGACCGCTACCCAGTACTCGGGCGCGCCTTTACCCTTGCCCATCCGAACCTCGAGCGGTTTCTTCGATACCGGTTTATCCGGAAATACGCGTATCCAGAGTTTTCCCGTACGCTTAACGTGCCGGGTAATCGCGACGCGGGCCGACTCAATCTGGTTCCCGGTAAGCCAGACGGCTTCCCGGGCTTGCAGGCCGCAAGACCCGAAATCGAGCGTGTTGCCCCGGCGCGCTTTCCCGCGCCGGCGACCGCGCTGTTGTTTGCGATACTTCGTCCTTTTCGGCATCAACATAGAAAAACCCTTATATTACCGTCGCCGCCCGTTTTAATTACCAGGTCTGCGTTTCTTTGGCCTGCCCCGGCGTCCCCGTTTCTTTCTTTGAACCGTTTGTTCCAGAAAGTCGCCGCTTTTAATCTGTTCCGGTAGCACCTCGTCGTGGAATATCCAGACCTTTACGCCTACTACGCCGTATATCGTAAACGCTTCGGCTAAACCGTATTCGATGTCGGCCCGGAGCATCTGCAAAGGCACGCGGCCTTCCGCGTAATGCTCCGTCCTGGCCATCTCGCGGCCGCCGATGCGGCCTTTTATCTGAACCTTACACCCTTTCGCGCCCAGCTTCATCACCGTCGCGAGGGCTTTTTTCATCGCGCGCCGGAACCCCATCCGCCGTTCCAACTGGGAAGCTATGTTCTCGGCCACCAACTGGGCGTCCAACTCGGCGTTCGGTATCTCTCGGATCTCGATATCTATGTCCGAATCGACCAACCCCTGTAGTTTTTCGCGCAGTTCCTTGATAAGAGCACCCTTCGTTCCTATAATAACCCCCGGACGACCCGTGTAAATACACACGAGGGCTTTTTCGCCGGTACGTTCCACCTCCACCTTCGATATCGCGGCGTTTTTCAAATTGGTTTTTATATAACGCCTTAACTTCAGGTCCTCGTGAAGGAACTTGGTATAGTTATCCTTCGAGTACCAGCGGGACTTCCAGGTCTTCGAGTACCCCAGTCGGAAACCCAACGGATGAGTTTTTTGGCCCATAAATTACGCCTTGCGTTCGCCCGGTTCGATTATTGTTCCGGCCTTTTCTGTACTGTCTTACGTTTTCCCTTATGCTCTTCGGTAAGCTTCTTCCTGCTCTTCTTGCGCGGGCGCCTCGGCTGTTTGGACGCTCCGGGTTTTGCTTCTACTACTTCCTCTTCGGTTTCGACGTGCTCCTTCTTCCTCCGGCGGAAGAACCGCGTACGTTGCTCCTTCTTCTTCTCCAGTTCGTCCTCCGCCAATTCCCGCTCCGCAAGGACTACCGTTACGTGAGACATACGCCGCCGTTTCCTATTGGCGCGCCCGTACGCCCGGTAACTGATACGTTTTAACGTAGGGCCGGTATCTACCGTTAATGCCCTCACGTACAACCGGTCCACGTCCGGTTTCTCTTCCCCCTCTACGTGCTCAGCGTTCGCCAGGGCCGACGCGACGGTCTTGTATATAATCTTCGCCGCTTTCTGAGGCATAAACATCAGTATCTCAAGGGCGTCCTGGACGTCTAAACCCCGGACGTTATCGGCGACGAGCCGCGCCTTCACCGGCGAAATCCTCTCCCATTTTTGAACGGCCCTTAACTCCATAAAGTACTTACCGTTTACCTCAGTCAGTTAAAACCCCGAAAAAATTATCTCTTACTTCATTTTCAGTGCTTTTCCGGCGGGCCCGCCGTGGCTGCGGAATATCCGCGTAGGCGCGAACTCGCCTAATTTATGCCCCACCATGTCCTCAGTAATGTAAACGGGTATGAACTTCCGCCCGTTGTGTACGGCGATAGTCTGGCCCACAAACTCGTGCGGTATCGTCGAGCGGCGCGCCCAGGTGCGGATGACCTTCTTCTCGCCGGTCCGCGACAGGGCTAATACTTTTTCCAACAGCTTCGCGTCTACGTACGGGCCTTTTTTCGTCGAACGGGCCAAAACTACCCCCTACATAAAAAACCACTAACGCTTTCTCCGCGTCCGCCGCCGCGATACGATAAGCCGGTCGGAAGCCTTTTTCTTCCGCGTTCGGCGCCCCTTAGTCTGCCAGCCCCAGGGCGACATCGGGTGGTTTCCACCTTTGGACTTCCCTTCGCCTCCGCCGTGAGGGTGGTCGTTGGGGTTCATCGCGACGCCGCGAACCTTTGGCCGTCGTCCCCGGTGGCGGGCCGCGCCGGCTTTCCCCAGCACTATGTTAGCGTGCTCGGGATTACCGACCTCGCCCAGGGTCGCCCGGCAGTCAAGATGCACCAACCGTATCTCGGACGACGGCATCCTGACGTGGGCGTAGTCGCCCTCCTTGGCCATCAAGATAACGCTCGTCCCGGCGGACCTGGCCACCTGAGCGCCCTTCCCCGGTTTCAACTCAAGGTTATGTATTATCGAACCGCCCGGTATCTCGCGCAGTTTGAATACGTTGCCGCGTTTCAATTCGGCGCCGGTTCCGCTTTTTACCGTTTCGCCGACCTTCAATCCCTCGGGCGCGATTATATAGCGCTTGTCGCCGTCGGTGTAAATGACAAGGGCTATCCGCGCCGAACGGTTCGGGTCGTATTCTATCGACGCGACACGGCCCGTAACGCCGTCGTTGTCGCGTTTGAAGTCAACGACGCGGATCTTCCGCTTGGTACCGCCGCCGCGGCGCCGCATCGTTATGCGGCCCTTGCTGTTCCGCCCGGAACTGCGCTTTTTCGATTTCGTCAAGCGCTTCTCGGGCTTCTTCTTTGTTATCTCCTCGAAGCCCGAAACGCTCCTGAAGCGTGAACCCGGCGACGTCGGTTTGAATTTCCTTATACCCATTTATCTATACTATTCGAAGTACTCGATCGAGTCGCCCTCTTTAAGGGTTACTACAGCTTTCTTCCAACTCGAGCGGCGCCCCTGGATCCATCCGATCCGGCGCTTTTTTCCGTGCAGGTTCATAACGGCGACCTTCGTAACCGTTACGTTATATATTAATTCGATCGCTTCTCCGATTTCGATTTTGTTTGCGCCTTTTCGAACGACGAACGCGTACTTACCCGAGTCGTCCTTTAAAAACTCCATCTTCTCCGTCAGAAGCGGCTTCAGAACTATATCGTGGGCGTCTTTCAATCCTTAAACGCCTCCCCGAACATCTCGGCGGCTCCCAGCGTCAAGACGAGGTAATCGTGATAAAGCAAGTCGTAAACGTTCACGCTTCCGGCGAATAAAACCTTAACACCGGGGATATTGGCCATGGATTTGGCGAAGTAACCGTTTTTCTCGTTGATTACGAACAGGGTCTTCGACCCCGCTACGTCCAAGTTCTCGATTACGTCCAGCGCGGCTTTCGTCTTATATTCCGAAAAATCTATTTTATCCAGTACCTTAAGCTTATCGTTTTTAACCTTATCCGAAAAACAAGACTTCAAAGCCAACCGGCGCACTTTCTAGCCACTCATGTTCTTGTTCTCGTCGGTCTT
>CBDUXC010000018.1:0-11963 GCA_965371065.1 uncultured bacterium | reverse complement strand
CTTCGAGTTCGGTTATAAACAGGTAATGCCCGTTCGACACGTCGGGGAAGTACGCGTCCTGATCGCCCGCCGCCGCGTCGGCGGCTTCCCGGTAACAAAAGACGAACTCGCTGCCTAACGACGGAATTAAGTCCGGCGCGTTCGTGTTCATTAAACGAACCAGCGACGTGAATTCTTCACGGAATTCGTCGTCGACCTCGCTTATGGACAGGAACGAGTCGCTGCTCAGCATTTCGGCGTACCCGCCGCTGGAAAAAAACGCGTACGCGCCGAAACCGGCGGGTGCTGCGCCGGGACCTTTAAGTACGGCCGGTTTCCCGAATAACGCCGCGTAATCGGAACCTGCAAAGTCGGGTATATACGCGAACGCTTTTTCCGCCGGA
This sequence comes from uncultured bacterium, assembly GCA_965371065.1. Classification (GTDB taxonomy): domain Bacteria; phylum RBG-13-66-14; class B26-G2; order WVWN01. The sequence goes on along the minus strand of CBDUXC010000018.1, from coordinate 11,580 downwards.
CCGACGTCGTCGTACGACGTGGTGAAGACGAAAGCCCTGACGTCGCCCGCGATCCCTTTTAAATACCTATCGGTGCCGTCGTCGTACTCGGACGGCCTGAACTCCTCGGCGAATTCGGGCGCGACCGCCGCCAGCCGGTCCAGGTTCACGTACGCGATTAAGTCGGACGGTCCGCTGAGGGCGTTCGCACATGCCGAGTAGTGTTCGTCGTCGGACAGGCGACCGGTTCCTCGAGCGGCCTTCTCGACGTTTTCGAATATCCGTTCCTCGTCCGATATGACGAACCAAACGCCGTTGTCGCCGATATATATGTCCTTTACTTCTTTAGACTTGTTGATGTCGTCGGGGGCGTATCGGGTTTCGAATTCCTCGGTTATCTTAACGGCCGCGTATTTGAATCCGTGGTCTTTCTTGTGTTCCACGTTCACCTTGCGTTGATGGTACCAGTCGCCGTCGCGTTCCTCGTACGCCGAATCTTCGAGCGCGTCGAACACCCGGTCCATCATGTATTCGTAATCGGCCCGGTCGGGTGGTATCTCGGCCGCAAGGACCATCCGAACGACCGGGCTTACATCGCCGTATTCGTCCGCTTCGCCGTTACGCCCGAAACGGGGGCCTGCGTAAACGGCGAACGCGATTTCGCCGTCGAAGACCGTTAGTAATTCGTCGAACGTCAGGTTAGCGCCGCTTTCCTCGAACAACTCGTCCAGTTCTTCGGGGAAAGCCGGCTCGTCGGCGAATAGAGGGGACGAGTATATCTCCTCGGTGAACGCCGCGGCGTCCGATACCGAGATGAACGCGAAAGCGTTGTCGGGGAGGACGTCGGGGGCGCCCGGGGTTGCCGCGGACGCCGGAGTTATTGAAAACGCTAGAATCGCGATTATCGTTATCCCTTTAGCCATAGTAAGCTCCGATCGTTCGGTTACGGTTCATTGGTTACGCGTTTTTTTCCGTTCTGCCGTTTCCTATACCACCCGTTCAATCCCCAGAACGACGCGAAACCCGGCAGAATTCCTACTATAGCGCAGCCGCCCACGCCCGGTATGAGCCACAGCGCCGCCGTTAGCACGGCGCTTATCAACAGCGATACGAGGACCGAAACGAATAAAGCTTTTTTATCCAATTTTCTTCTCGGCAGCCGCTCAGTAGCAACGAGAACGACGTCCCCCGTTTTTTCTGGGAGGTTATTCCCCCCATACGGCTTCGGAAAGCTCTTCGGGCGTTTCTTCCATCCCGCCGGACAACCATTCGACGATCTTGTCAGTCGGGTCCGGCAGGGGGCGTGAGATCGGTTCAATCTCTTCTATCAGTTTGCGGATGACATCCGGCCGCGGCGACTGGATGGACTTACCCAGACCCCATTCGTTCAGGGCGACTACGTTGCACGTCTGTTCGTACTGGCCCCAGATCGGAATGGAAATCATGGGTTTCCCAAGGTATAGGCACTCGCTGAGCAGCGTGAACCCGGCGCAGCAGACGACGGCCCGAGCCGACGCAAGGTCTTCGATAAAACCTATGGACGAAAACTCTTTTACCGTTACGTTTTCGCCTTCGGGTATGTAACCCTTACGGTTCGGGTACGCGATAACTTCGTAATTGGCCATCTCGGGCGCCGAAAAGATGGCGTCCACCGTCTCTTCGATATACGCCGGTAAGTAAACCAGTATATGCGTACCCGTCGAGACTTCGGCGGTCCGTATCTCCGGGCGTATTATCGGCGGCAGGGTCGTCGGCGTACAACGCCGCCAGTGCAGGCCCAACGGTACGTCCACCGGCGCGTAGTTCTGGAAGATGAACTCGGCGAACGGGTCCCGGAACGCCGGCCTGGGCGCGTCGCCCAAGAACGCGTACTGATGGGCGATGCCTACCGTTTTCACGTCGTTCATACGGCCCCACCAGGCGGATATCGGTTCGAAGTCAGTTACGACAAGTTCGTACGGGCCTTCGAGCGACTGGTAGTCGTCCCAAAGTTCGAACGGACGGAACGCGGCGAGGGTTCCCAGATAGGAAATTCCGCCGTCGCCGTACTTGAAGTTCAAGCCGTGAAAGGTTTTATAAGGTTCCAGGTCGCGGTGGCGCCGCGCCGCGCTTTCGCTCGTAGTACCGGAACTGATAACGTCCGGTTTCATCCCGGCGGCTTTAAGCTTGGGGACGAGCGTCAGCGCCCGTGAGAAGTGCCCGTTTCCCGTGGATTGGAAGCCGTAAAGAACCGACATCGTTAACCGCCTGGTTGGATATTAAGAAGTGCGTTAATTACTGTCAAGTCTTATCGGACGTTCAAATAGCCTTGACCTTCGGGCTTCGATCTACTAGAATACGCGGACGAAAGGAGCCTGATATGGATAAATCAATGACGTTTATACAATCTGTGTTTACGACCGCGATAATAACGGCCGTCTTGTTTACGGTATCGGCCGCGGCCGCCGATTTCGGTTACGAAAGCACTCGGTGCCTGACTTGGGTCTTCGACGACCCCGTTTACGGCCCGGCGATGGAACGGGCGAAAGCCGCCGCCGATACGGGGCGTCTCGCGAAATCTCCGCCCGACGACCCCGACGTGGGAGACAGTTGGGACTGGTGGCTGATGATCCACGACCCCGCGCCGGATTGGTATCTATTATCGTGTACGGTCCAGGGCGAAGGTACGGACTGCTACGTGGTAGTCGAGGACTCCCAGTGGAACGTCAACATAGACTCGGCCGACGTCGCCGCGATTGTCGACTACTTCGACAATTCTACGCCCGGCGACCCGACGCGGGGGACTTACGAGATTAACTCCGATGTATTCGGGACGCCGCCGGACGAGCTCGACGACGACCCGAAGATATACATACTCTATTACGACTTCGGGATAAGCTCCGACGGGTTCTTCAGTTCGGACGATATGACCGAGGGCGGTACGTCAAACGAATGCGAGGTAGTCTACCTGAACTGCGCGACTACCGCCGACCCGGGCGGACCGTACCTGAACGCAGTCGTCGCCCACGAGTTTGAGCATATGATCCACTGGAAGTATGATTCGAACGAAGCTTCGTGGGTAGACGAAGGGTGCGCCGAACTGGCGATGTACCTGTTCGGGCACCCGGACACGATTTCCAGTTTTAACTCGAACCCGGACAACGACCTGACCGACTGGGACGGCAACTGGGCCGATTACATCCAGTGTTATCTCTGGACCTTATACTTTTACGAACAGTACGGCGGCGAAGATACTATTTACGCCCTCGTACACGAACCGGCGAACAGCGTGACGGGCGTCGATAATACGCTCGCGGACCAGGGATACAGCGAAGATATGGTCGACGTCTTCACCGACTGGGTAATCGCGAACTATCTGGACAACGACGACGCGGGTTTCTTCGGCGGGAAGTACGGATACGAGGGCGAGGACCTGCCCGCGTTCCACTGTTTTAAGACCTGGTCCGATTACCCTGTGGATTCAAACGCGACGGTACAGCACTGGGCCAGTGATTACGTCAAGTACGAAAGCGGATACGAAGGCGGAATAGACGACGTAGTCGTATCCTACTCTGGCCACAAATCGTCGGGTAGTACCGCTTACGACTACACCGCCGATGCTGACTGCGACCCGGTCGAGCTTTTCCTGACTTTCGATGGATCCGATAACAACTTATTCGCGGTACAGGCGATGCTTTTTGACAACGACGAACCGATTGACGTACTCGCGATGACTTTGGATGGCGTCCAGTACGGCGAGCTTCACGTCGCCGATTTCGATACGCCTGTTCTAATAACCCACTTCTCGGCCGCGAGCGTCGCCGGTGGGATAGAGATAACCTGGCGTACGGTCGAGGAATCGGTAGGTACTTATTATAATCTGTACCGCCGGCGAGTCGACTCGGGCGAAACGCGGCCGTTAAGCAAGGTAGGGGAACGGCGCCCGACTGTAGTTTCAGACGGGTACGCGCGTTTGAACGACACGCCTATCGTCGGCGAGTCGCCTTTCCGCTTCGTCGACGCAACCGTATCGGAGAACGTTAATTATTCTTATCTGTTGGAAGCCGTCGTCCCGGACGAAGAAGCCGCGAGCGCCGGACCGTTGAACGCGAGTTGGGGCGGGTCGAAGCCGACAGCCTTCGAGCTGGCGCGGCCGTACCCGAACCCGGTCGCAACTGTAATGACGGTCGCCTATTCTATCCCGGCGGGGTCGGGAACGACGCCGGTTGAGCTGTCGTTATACGATGTTTCGGGTCGTAAGGTCGCGGCCCTCGTAAACGGACCCCACGCTCCGGGGAGTTACGAAGTAACGTACGACGCGACCGAACTCTCTTCCGGCGTTTACGTCTGCCGCCTGGCGGCCGGTGCTTATAAAGGCGCCAGGTTGGTAGTCGTCGCTAAATAACTAACAGTTCGCGTAAAAAAACGGCGGTGGGTGTTTAAGGACCCGCCGCCTTATTATATTAGCGTTGGGGGTTTTAAGGTTTCGCCAGCCCCTCCATATGTTCGGGCGTCGGTTCCACGGCGGGTTCGGTTTCCAACCGGCCGCCGTAGTATATACGCCGCAAGTCTTCTGGAAGGGTCTCCGGCGGCGCGTTCATAAAAATCGTCATATACTTCGAGTCGATGCTTAAGTCCGGGTGGCCGATAATAAACGATACGCTCGGTTTCGGGCGTTCGCCCATTATGATGTAAGGGGCCGTTTCGCCTTCGGTAACGTCTTCTTCCTTCGGTTCGAATATTAGAACCTGCGCGTCATACTCTTCGTTTTTCGCGAAGTCGACCACGTGGGCGGTCGTTTCGGTGATTTTAAAATATTCTTCCAGCTCGGAACCCATGTCGCCGCCTTGTTCCACGGCCGTTGATTCGTTCTCGACGTCCTCGGCGACATCTGCGCCTCCGCCCGCGAAGGCGACGGCGGTTGCGGATACGAGCGATAATATAATCGACGCGAGCCGCATTTAGAAACCTTCCTGTCAATATTATAGTCGATAACGGGGCGTTTTGCAAGCCGCTTTAAGATTTAGACTCGGGTACCCAACGTTAGTATTAATCGTCGGGGCGTTTTATCGGAGGCTTTTTTCGGTTGACTATATATAAAGTGCGTGTTAGCATCAACTTGAATATAGCACGAATTGAATATCGAATATAGATAAGGGGGACCTGCGGTGAAGTTCACCTGCGAGAAAAAGGTGCTGGCCGACGCGTTGAGCCTTACGCAAAGCGCCGTCGCGACGAAGTCCACGTTGGCGATACTGGGGAACGTGATGCTGGTCGCCGAAGACGGGGACCTCGAGCTGACCGGGACCAATATCGACCTGTGGGTTCGGGTACGCGTTCCCGCCGAAATCAGCGAACCCGGGTCGATAACCTTACCGGCGCGGAAGATGACCGATATCGTACGCTCGATATCCGCCGATACGGTCGAGATAACTATCGAGGGAACTGCCGCGACGGTGAAGGGCGGCCGGGCTACTTTCAAGGTAATGGGGTTGGACGCGTCCGACTTCCCGACCTTCCCGACGGTCGAAGCCGGCCAAGCGATAACGATGCGCCAGGGCGACCTTAAGGACTACGTCAAGAAGACCCTGTTCGCGTCGTCCGACGACATTACCCGCTATGCGTTAAACGGTATATGCATCCAGGTCGAGGGCAACGAGATACGGTTCATCGCGACCGACGGCTACCGGTTGGCTTACGCCGCCGCCCATACGGAAATAGAGACCGGCGGCGTCGTCGACGTGATACTCCCGAGCCGGGCGGCCGGCGAACTGGGTAAAATCCTGGGCGACGACGATCCCGTCGAAATCAATATCGGCGAGAATCACATCTCCTTCGATTGCAATACGTTCCTTCTGGTTACGCGGCAGGCCGAAGGTAAATTCCCGCCTTACAGGGAAGTCGTCCCGCCGTCGTTCGAGAACCAGATTACGACGGACCGGGCCGAGTTCCTCGAGTCGGTACGCCGGGTCGCTCTTGTCGCCGACGAACACTCGCGGCAGATAGTCCTTTCAGTGGCGCCGTCGGAGATAACCGTCGAAGCGCGGACCGCCGACGTGGGCGAAGCCGACGAGAGCTTCCCCGCCAACTACGACGGCGACGAGTTCAAGGTAAGCTACAACGCGAACTACCTGACGGAAATACTGACGAACATAGAGGGCGACGACGTGCTTTACGAGTTGAACGACCCCGGCAAGCAGGGTATGTTCCGCAGTACCGGCGACGAGGACTACTTCTGCATACTGATGCCGATAAAATTGTAGGTCCTTAACGGTAACCAAGTAGAAAAGCCGGCGGTAACCCGCCGGCCTATTTATTTGACGTGTACGTTAATACGGTTATTCCGCTTCACCTCTTGCGTAGTGGAAGTAACAGGGGTTAGAGGTAGAAATTAACGCCGCCTTCGAGGTCGACGTAATCGAACGTTAATGTCTCGAACTGGAAGCAGAACGACATTTTTGGCGAATATTTGAGTTCCGCTCCACCGCCAAGCAAGAACTCTCCTTGGTTATCGCTAACATCGCCGAATAAATGGGCGAAAGCGAATCCCATATGAGCGTACGGGATGAAGTTGCCAGTAGGGTAGCGGAATTTCCCGGCGAAATTCATATTGAAGATTTTTACGTCATCTATGGAAAATTCGATGGCCGGGCTAATCGCGAACATCCCGTTGAAAGGCGGTTGCGTAAATATAAGGTCGCCTTTGACCCCGAAAACGGCGCCGAAATAATCTCCTTCTCCGATGCGCATACCGAACGTAGGACCGATGGCCGTATCGATGGCGTATGCGGCGCTCGATAAGACCGATAGTATCATTATCAAAAAAAGTACTTTGCGCATTTCTCCTCCTTCTCAAACCTAGATTGCCTACGGACGAAACTTCGTTGGTCGTCTTTATTTCCTGGATTTTCCCCTAAGTCGCCGGTAAAATCAAGTAAAAATTACCGTTTTACGAGAGGAAGGCTCTATGCCCGATTGCGACGAGAAAGCGGTACACAAGGAAACGATCGAGTACTACCGGCTAACGCTGGCGGCGCACAAGAAAGACCCCCACGTCGTCGAGGCAGCGAAAGCTGACTGAGCTGTTCTGGAGTCGGTCCGACGAGTGGCCCAGGTAACCAGCGAACATTCCCGGCAGGTTATCCTTACGGCGGCGACCTCGGAGATAACCGCCGAGGCACGGACCGCCGACGTAGGCGGAGCGGTCGAAAATTTCCCGGCCAACTACGACGGCGACGAATTCAAAATGAGTTACAACGCCAACTAACTGGCCGAAATTCTGTCGAGTATCGAGGGCGACGGCCTACCGTACGAAGCGAAAGACCCGGATAAACAGGGGATGTTAAGGAGCACCGGCGACGAGGATTACATCTGTACCCTGATGCCGATCAAACTATAATGGTTGACAAACCCCTATTAAAGCGGTCGTTTTGTGGCCGCTTTTCGTTTTATTTAACGGTCCTTTAACGCCCGGCCTTATCGTCAACGGTGAATTATCGTCGGGATCGTGGACGCGTCCTATGGCAGAGCGGCGAGGACAGACGCCCGGATTTGCCGTAGCAGTTTCTTTTTCGGGCCCTTTTTTACTAGATGTTAAAGCGGGCCCCCACTTCAACCTTGAAATCTGCCTCGGTATCGTCGCCCGCAAAGAAAAGGCCGCCCAGGTCTACGTAGGGCGATATCGGCGCCTTGGGAATGTCGAAGTCGCAGCCGGGGGCGAAGTTGATGTATACGCCTGTTTTACCCTCGTCGGGGGTGGTATCCTCTTTATCGAAGCCGTGGGCGACGCCTACGCCGAACGCCAGATGCGGCTGGAAAATTTCGTGCAAGTCGGGAATTACGTAAAACCTACCCGCGCAACCGGCGTAGAGCGCGCCGCCGCCGCCGAAGCCTAGTGCGAACTCCGGTCCCAGGCAAATGTATTGCGAGAGCGTGAAATCGTACTCGCCCTGGATATATCCGTCGGTCAGGCCGCCCGCGCCGATTCCTACGCTGAACCCCGACAGTCCGAGGGGCGACGCCGTAGCGGCCGAAGCGGCGGCGAGTATTAAGAGTACGGTTGCGGTATTTTTGCGCACAGATACCTCCAAAGGTTGTGATTATTAAAATTATAACTTGAGCACAAGATATGCTAATATCAGGCCTAACAACTCTTTTACCCGGGCTTTATTGGTTGTTCTTCAATATCGTCCTGGCATCTGTACCGGCCCACCGTACGGTGAAAGCCTAATTTTCTTAGACGAGGTCGGTTTGAAAACCGGGCGACGGCACGAAACGTTCGACTTTGGCAAACGGCAACCCAACGCGAGCCCCGTGTCTACGATTATAGAGTCGGTGTACGAAATCGCCGCGATAAACTACGCCGCTGCAGGCGAAATGATAATGAGCCTTTTTTGCCCTCCTTCTGCTGTCCCCAGGCTCCAATATCGGAAAGCGTACATATTACGTATAATTTTATAGATTTTAGCTTATAATGAGCGTAAAATCAAGTAAAAATTAGCGTTTTACGAGAGGAAAGCTCTATGCCCGATTATGACGAGAAAGCGGTACACAAGAAAACGATCGAGTATTACCGGCTGACGCTGGCGGCGCACAAGAAAGACCCCCACGCCGTCGAGATGGCCAGGGCCGACGAAGCCGTACTTGCGATGGTCCGAGAGACGCCCGACGTCCTCGATATAAACCGGAAGATGATGGAAGGCGGGTTGGCTTTCGCCGTCGCCCGCGCCATCGCCGTCGACGGCGCCGCCTTCCAGGCCGAGGTCTACGAGGAACTTGACGAGGAGCCGCTGGCCGAGCTCTGGCGGAAGCGGGCCGAAGCTCTGGCCGCGTCCAAAGACATGGACGAGCTCTACGCCGCCTCGGAAAGGATGGACGCCGAGGAAGCGCCGGTTAAAGAGAACGAGGCGCGCTTGAAGTCCATCGTGGATACGGTTATCGAGAAGATGCTGTTGGCCGAAGCGAGTCCGCCGGGGACCGACCTGGACGACAGCCCCAGAACGGCGTTAATCGCCGCCGTGGACGAACTGGCCGAGCGCTACCCCGGAGTACGGTTCCCGGACCTGCTCAAGTTACCGAGGTTGCGCAAGCGGTTGTTCTATACCGATAAACAGTTAAAGCGGTTGGCCGAGCTCTTCGAGAAGGTCAACGCCGAGCGTTTAGGGGGTAAGTACTGATGGACCCGACCGTAAAGCAGATGATCGATGGATTCAAAGCGGGCGTGGACGTCCAGGCCGGGATGGCCGCCAACCAGGACCTGGTCGAGGAGGTCCGCGGCGTTATCGCGAAGATGGAGGAAATCGCGAAACAACCCGGGATGGACATAATGAAGTTCCAGGAACGGATGAGCGCCGAGGGTTTGATGGATAAATACGGCGATGCTATGGGCAGGCTCGCGACCGCCGGCGAAGCGGCGGTCGAAGCGATGGTCGACGCCGTGGACGAAGCCGCCGCCGAGGTTAAACCGGTTGACTTAACCAAACTCGACATCTACGACCTGGAGGTCGTCGTAGGTCCGCACCGGCAGGTGTACGAGACGACCGTCAAACAGAAGACCGACTTGCCCTACCTGAAAGCCGCGTACGAAGCCCTGTTCGCCCTGGCCGGCGAATGCAAGACGATAGTTGAGTTCAACCGCCGGGCGATGGCCGAGGGGCATCTATCCCACCTGGGGTTGGCCGGGACATGGGACGCTAATATGAACACCTTCGAGATGGAGGTCGCCTACGAGCAGCCGGATATGATCACGTACGCGCTGGACGCGTTGGAGACTACGAGGGACTATCCGTTTCTGGAGACCGTAGTCTACGCGTTGAACCGCCTGGCGTACTTGAACGAACGGACGATGGCGGTACGGCAGAGCAAGTTTAGCCTTTTTAACGCATTCGCCTCGGAGCTCTCCGCTTACCTTATCCTGGTCCACACCGAGGAACAGCGGCTGAAGGCCGCTGATATGTTCGAGCTTCAGAAGGAGTTCACCGGTTGGGACTTCGACGGCGCCGCGTACGACCCGTACGTCCGCCAACTCCTGACGATGGGCGACGCCGGAAAGCGGGCGGAGCTCGGTCCCGACTACCTGGGGCTGCTCCCGTTCCTCCGCGTGGGGTGGTATATGGACGCGTCCCTTTCGCCGGACGAGAAGAAGGAGCTGGCAGACAAGGAGGAAGCGCCCCGGCCGCCGGCGTACCCGTACCCGTACAGGACCGGGCCCGTTGGCGGGGTAGAGTTGACCGTTGAGGAACCGCCGTTCGCCGGGGCGTCCGACGAGCCGTATCCGATAAAACTCACGCTTACCAACGCCGCCGGCGAACCGAGGAAACTCGATACGATAAAGGGTTTGCGGATCTGGATAAACGCTGGTGACGGCGTCAGGACCGAGAAGGTTAAGGTGGATTTACCCGCCGAGCTGGGGCCGGGCGAGACATGGCCCGCGGGGGGCGATCTGTACGCGTGGGGCCTGCCGAAGGAGGAACGGCTTCACCTGGTGGGCTTCGACGTCGGGCTGGAGGGCGAGTACCGCTGCGACCTGGCCGAGAAGTACGGCGACCCGAAAGACCTGCCCCTCGACTTCTTGCCGAACTACTACCTGGAGCCGTTCAACAGCGGCCTGGAGCCGGTCAACGGCGGCCTGGGGCCGTTCGACGGCGGGTGCGCCACGGACCCGGTCTTCGCGATGCCCCATCGGCCCGTACCGGCGTATCCGTTTCCGATTGCGGTTGAGTAACGCGGACGATGTTAGTATGAGAAAGCCGCCCACCCGGGCGGTTTTTTTCTTTTTCCGCGACTGAAGTCGCGGTTCGATGCTCCGCGGGTTAAGCACCGCCGGTTGAAACCGGCGGTATAAGTTCTCCCGTTGTCGTATCGTTTGTTGAAATCGGCGGTATTAGTTCTCTCGTAGTAGTACAACCGGATGGGTCCGACAGTATCGCTTTTTACGCTTGCCGCACCTGGATCCCTCGGAAGCGGGCCGGCGAAGCGCCGTGTCCCACGTGCATTAACTGGGTTGGCTCGCCCTTACCGCAGTTGGGCGTCCCCCACATAGCCCATTCCTCCGGTCCGGCGATGGCGTCGCAGGCGTTCCAGAACTCGGTCGTCTTCGCCGTGTACGTGGCGTTCTTCACCGGGTCGCCCAGCTTACCGTTCTTTATCTCCCGGGCCCACTCGGTCGTGAACTGGAAGTTGATCCGTTTGTCGTCGATCGACCACGCGCGGTTGGTCTCCAGGTACAACCCGTCGTCTATACCGGCGATAAGCTCCTCCAGGGTCCCTTCGCCCGGTAGAAGATTAATGTTGGTCATCCGGACCAGCGGAATTCGGTTCCAACCGTCGGCCCGGTTGGCGCCCGTGGACCGGGCGTCCGGCCCCAGGACCGGCGCCGTCTCCCGGTTGGACAGGTAACCGACGAAGACGCCGTCCTTTATAATGTCGAAACACTGCGCGGGAACTCCCTCGTCGTCGTAGCCGTAGGTCCCGAGGCCGCCGGCCGTAGTTGCGTCGCCAACGATGTTGACGATGTCGGAACCGTATTTTAAGCTGCCCAGAAGTTCCGGCTGCAGGAAGCTTCCGCCGGCGTAGCTGGCCTCCATACCCAGGACGCGGTCCAGCTCCGACGGGTGCCCGCAG
>CBDUXC010000017.1:0-12051 GCA_965371065.1 uncultured bacterium | reverse complement strand
ATTATCGTACCTATAATGTAGCATATGAACAGCGGGACTTCTCTTCTCATATTAAACCTCCGGCAACGCCGAAATACCGCAAGTCGGGGTTTTTCGTATCGTTAAACGCTTTACGAAACGGTCTCGAACAGCCTGGCGAACCAGGTCGTATCTACGTTCCCCAGACCGGTGAACGCGACTAAAATAGTACCGACGATAAGTATTGCCAATATTACCGCTTTAGCCCAGTCCTGGCCCTTAAGGCTCCCGAGCATCAGCGGGTCGCGGCCCAGGTACGCCGTGGCCGCGTAAAGCTCCTCGCCCATAAGGGTATAGTCACAGGCCGTGATGAAGAACGGGAGCTGGGTAACCCTGTCGGTCCCGGCGATTTGGATAGCCCCGGTCTGGGCCCCCGTCTCGGCGAGGATGAGCGACTCGGCGTAGAAAGCGCCCATGTAGAAGTTGGTCGCCGGGCGCTCCCGGAGCATTATGCCGTCGACGGCGGCTACGTACCCGAACTGGGACTGGGTTACGAAGAAGACAGAGTCCTCGTCGAAAGCGTCCGGCCGGCCCGCCTCTGTATACGCCTCCCGGACCATCTCCTTTTCGACCATCATCACGATCGGGTCGTAGCAGGGGACGATTAAAGGCGTCTCGTACTCGGCTGTCTTCTTGGCCACTTTCGCCAGAATGGTCATTGCCGCTATCGTCGCGATGTCGGACGCGTCGCCCAACCCGGAGACGAAGAGGATCGGCTTGCCCATCTCGGTGGCGCGGCCGATGGCTTCGTCCACGGCCTCGAGCCCGGCGATTTTACGGACGAAAAACTCCTTGCCGCCGCGGGCCATCGTTACGAAGATCAACACCAACGCAATGAACGATACGACGCCCACCAGGACGTTGAAGCGGTTAACGTTGAACCACTCGCTTGTAGGTCGGCCGGTAGCTTCGCCGACGGTAGTTGTTTTTCCGTCAACCAGGTTGGCGACGACCCGGTACGAGTAATCGGCGTTAGGCATAAGTCCCGTATCTTCGATGGACGTTTCGTCGCCCTTTACCTTAATCAGCGGCGCGTACTTACCGGTCTCCGGGTCAAGCCTTTCGATCGCGTACGAATCCACCTTCACGCCCGGCGGCGTCGGCCACGCGACGATAACGCCGCCGCCGGCGTCGTTGGGCGCGTCCGTTACCGTAACCGCCGAAACGTCGGTATCAACCTCGCGGCAGCCCGATATTAAAAACGCTCCCGTTATGACGACGCAAATAACGACCAGTTTTTTCATCCCGACTCCTATTATGATGGGCGGGGCATATCCGGTTAAATTACTAACCCGCTTCTATTATCTCGACGTTGGCCCGGGGAATAATCTCCTCCGCGCCGTCGTCGAAGCGAACGCCCAGGACCCGGACCTTCGCCTCACTCTCAAGTGTCTGTAACTCAATGGGCAGGGACGTTACTTCGCCGAGCTTCCCGAAGAACGGTTCCCGAATAGCCCGGACCCTGGTTCCTATTTCGAGGTTCGAGCCTTCTTCGTCGGCGCCGGCGGCGAGTTTGCCTTTCTCGTCGTGGGGAACGATAATCTCCGGGCGTATCACGCCGGCCCGGATCTGGGTAGCGCCGTTAATCGAAGCTTGAAGCCCTTCCTTCGACTTTAATAGGTCGAAAGTTGCTTCGGCCATCGACATATCGCCGAAGCCCTCGGTGATTACGAGTGTAACGCCCAGGTTCTCGTGGCCCGTTATCGCGACGCCCAGGTCGAACCCCAGAAAACTCTTAAGGTCCCAGTCGTGGAACCCGCCGACGATGACGCCCTTCACTCCGAGCTGTATCGCCTTTTTAAGCGCTGCGGCCGTTACAAGGCTCCCGCCGATTATTATTTTACCGGTGCACTCCGCCGTAATGTCCTCGTCGGCCAGGACCCGTTCGGGACTGTCGGTTACGACGGCGATTTCGCCCTGGGTTTCGCCGCCGATTCCGAAGATACCCTGGATGAAGGTTCCGGTCGTCTCGACGGTTACGCCTTCTTTCCCATGGACCGCGACGACTTTCCCCTCGACGTACGCGTCTATCTCCACCGGGTTCGGCGGCTCGCGGACGATTACCTGGCCCGTGACCGACGATACAGTCTCGACGCCGCCTTTCACCGGCGACGTCGCCCGGGACTTGAACAGGCCGAAGAGCTGTTTCATCTCGGCGATGACTTCGCCCTCTTCGACGGCGTCGCCCTCCTGCTTCACCATAAACTTGGGCACTTCCTCCGGCGGAAGCCCCAGCTTGTTGGCGACGTTCACGGTCTCGACGTTCCCCGGAAGGAACGTCCGGGCGACGATATCCTTGGCTTGGACGGCGTCGCCCTCTTTAACGAGTACGTCGCCGGCGAGCGGGAGTATCCGCTCCTTGCGGATTACCGTCTTCCCGAGTACTTTCAGTCCTGGCGTGTACGCGTGAGCCATAGTTCAAATGCTCCTATACCGAACGGTTTATCACCCACTAATAATTAAAATAGCTTCGGATATATATCCAGGTTCTGTAGCCAGCCCGTTATAGCGTTCACCCGCTTTGTCTCGTCGCCGGGTATCCGGAACGGGCGGCCGCGGCAGTCGAGTACCACGCCGACGACGCCGCCTTCCAGGGTTACTTCGCGCGCGTCGCCCTTCCCGGCGCCGATATCGAAACCGCGTGTTGGGTCGAGTTTCGCTTTCACCGTCTCGCCTACCGGCAGCGGCAAGAGCCGCAGCTCGCCGAATTTGACGTCCTCGGAGATGTGTCCCAAACCCGGGAAATCCGCTTCTATATGCAAGCAGTTGCCGCCCTCTTTCCCGGAACCTACGGGCGCAACGCACGACCCGAGGCGGACGAGGCAGTCGCGGTTAAATACCTGGGTAGCGGCTTTGGGCATTACCTTCGAGAGTACGCCGAGCTGGGGCATCATAAAAATCGAGTCCACCGCCAGGAAGGTTATACATTCGGGCAAAAACCCGTCAATGAGCATCAACCCGGCTTGGGCGCGCCTGGGCGCGTGGCTCAGCGCGCCGCCGGAACCGACGAGCATATCCAGAACCGTCAAGTTTACGAGGGTTTCGCCCGTCGCGGTTTGGTCGAACGCGTCGGAAATCGTTCGCTGCTGTTGTATGCCCTTGAGCCCGACGGCCAGGGATTTATGTTGCTCGAACGCCAGGCGAAGAGCTTCTCGGGCGATCGCCTGCTCGACGATTAAATCTTCAAGCGTCTGAGGAATAGTCGTCGGCCGGATCATCTTGTTGCGGACGCGGTCGCGGATCTGCCTTTCGTCCACCGAGAAAGGTACCCACCGCATTATGTTGGGGAGCCCCGTTTCGGCAACTACGTTGGACACCGAGTAACTCATCCCCAGGTTGGCCGATACGGTCCGGTTGAAGACGCTCCCGAAAACGCTGAAGACATCGGTCGTTGCGCCGCCAATGTCGACGCCTATTACTTCGATATCGTAAATATCCGCGATCGTCTGTATGATTTCGCCGACGGCGCCGGGTGTGGGCATTATCGGTTCGTCGGTCCACTCCATCAGCTTGGAGTAACCGGGTGCTTGGGCCATTACGTGTTCCATAAAGAGATTATGTATCTCGTGGCGTGCGGGTCCCAAGTTTTCTCTTTCGAGTACGGGGCGGATATTATCTACCAGATAGAGGTCGGTTTTATCTTCCAAGGTGCGGCTTATTTCGTCGCAACAATCTTTGTTCCCTGCGTAGATAACGGGAAGGTTATAGCCGGAGCCGAACCGTGGTTTTGGGTCGGCGGCGGCGATGAGCTCGGCGAGCTCGACCACGTGGCTGATGGTCCCGCCGTCGATACCGCCGGACAGGAGAATCATATCCGGGCGCAAGCGCCGAATAGCCTCGATCTTCTGGTGGCCCAGTCGCCCGTCGTTGGACGCGAGTACGTCCATTACGATGGCGCCGGCACCCAGAGCGGCACGCTGGGCCGATTCGCCGGTCATCGACTTGACCACGCCGGCGACCATCATCTGGAGCCCGCCGCCCGCCGACGACGTCGATAGATATATATCGGTCCCGCCTTTAACGCCTTTCCCCGAGTGGAGTACCTTCTCGCCCTTTAACAGCGTCCGGCCGGAGAGCTCTTCTACCTCGCCGACCGCGTTGAGAACGCCCCGGGTTACGTCTTCGGCCGGTTTCTCTACGGTGGTGGGCGCTTCGCCCCGAACCTTCAGGCGGTACTCTTCCCCCTCCTTCTCGATTAATATCGCTTTGGTTGTGGTACTACCGCAGTCAGTGGCAAGTATCGTCTCGACGTGGGAGTAGTCTTGAGCCATTTACTTCCCCCTACGAGCCCTCTTCCGCTCGCGGCGTTCCCGTTTCTTTTCCTTCAGTTCGCGTCGGAAATCGGCGTCGTAGGCTTCGATTTTCCGAAGCAGAAGTTCGACGTTTTCTCTATGCTCGAGGGCGAGCCGGACTTCGTTGTACTCCTTGAAATTAAAGATAGACCTGACTATCGGGTCGAAGAAGACCATTACCTGGCTACCGACGAACGTGATCGGCTACAACGTCTAAAAAAAAAAAAACTCCTTCGAGGCCATGTTCCGATCCACGACGGCCCGGGCGATTTTGTCGACAAGTTCATCGCGCCGCTCGTCCGGCAGCTCGAACTCTTCCAGATAAGACGGTTGACTTCCGCGGTAATCCAAAACGCGATAAAACTCCGCTTCTTTTTTATCTCTCGCCTAAAAAGCCCCCGCCGGATTTGAATAACCGGGAGGGCAAACGTCGGTCACGCCAGCCCCAAAAAGCCCAGAGTCCCTTTTATCCAATCGTTTATAAGGAACTCTATCCGCCCGATCAGAAGCGATATACGCGCCATCACGGTAAACCCGAACGCGGCGCCGAAGGACACCATCAGGAACCATATCCCGACTCTCGCGGTCCCGCCGAGCACGCCTTTATGCTCTTTGGAAAAGTAGAAGTATACCAGTGCCGTAACGACACCCACTATAAGAACCGTATTGGCGATCGACGCGCCTATGTTAACGATACCGTCGACGACAACCACCGGCGGGATAATCGTACCCTGTATCTGGGCGATGCAATTGGCTTGCATATACACGATAAACGAGAGTCCGGCCCCTAGGCCCACCGAATACGCGATGCCGTAGCGTGATACCCACGTCAACTTGGGGATGAAACGGAACAGCATCGTTATCCCCAGGAAGCCGGCGAAAATCCGTAAAAGGTCCCACGTAAACCTGGCGTTGAGAACGAGTTCGCCGAAAGCACCTGCGAATACCGGTTTTATGGCCGTACACGGAATGTTTAACGGTTGGAAAATGTACCACCGCAGGAAGTCCAACGGGTCGAACCCAAAAAGGACAACGAACAGGTTAGGGACCATAAAGCTGTGGTAATTATACGCCAGCCAATAACCGGCGGAAATTCCCACGAACAAATACTCCGCGAATTTATAGAAAGGGTTGTCTTTATACAAGAACGAATATATGAACAACGTAAGCAACGCCGCGATCCATATGCCGAACAGGGTCAATCCGTCCACGTGAAACCCTCCTGAAATCCGCGTGTACTACTCCAGCGTCGTAGATTTAGCTTCCAACTTCTCGCTGCTTTCCTTCCGGAGTATAAAGAAGGACAGGTTCGCGAAAAGGATGAATATGATTATAACGATGTGTGCCACCGACTGGGCGTCCATACGTACGGTCGCCTGGCCGGGACGCTCCAATAATGTTTCGTATTCGGCCGCACCTTTCAACCCCGACAACAAACCGAGTAGCTGCCCGGTCTGTAGATACGTGAAGAACTGGGGCGCCGATACGCCGGTGCACCCGCCGGCGATCGGTACATGATACTGGGCTTGGGCAATAAGCACCCACTGTAGGATCCCCGGGTCGCCGGCCGAAAGGGACATTACGAAGTCGATATCGTCATAGTTGTAAATGTTATCCATTATGGGTAACTCGGAGATGTCGCGGCGCTCCAGGTCCATCGGAAACGCCTCCCGGATAGACGAGCCCATCAGCTTAATCAAGATCGCACCCCCCGGCTTGAACCCGAGGTTAACGTAATCCTCGCCGTAGGTGACGTCGAATTCGGGCGTAACTATCGACAGGGCGTCGATAGCCATAGACGCGCCCTGCGGCCATAGCGCTATAATTACGACCTTATGGCCTTTAGAAAAACATTGCCTGAGCATAGCCAAAGCCATCGGATGGACCTCGGGTCCGCTGGCCGGGTCGTAGTCGAAAGACATCAGAACGGTCGACCCTTCCGGCAACTCGTCGATAAACTTGTATACGTTTTTAACGTGCGTCGTCGTTTTTACGGGTAAACCCATAGGCAAAAGAAGCGGAAAGATTATAGCGAGAATGATAAAGACGAATATTATCCGTCTGTCGATATCGGCCAGCCACCTGATTAAACGCATCTATTAAAACCTCCGAGAAACGGTATCCGGCCTATTCTTCGCCCAGGTAGGACCGCTCTATACCGAGCAATATCCTGAGCGAAGCCGAGACGACGCCCAGGGCGGAGGCGATCATAATCGCCCGCTGGCCCGCGGTGTTCCCAATATCCATAATCCAGTCTTTCCACGCGTCGAACTGAAGATACCACGGTACCCAATCAGGGATCCATACGGTACCGAGGGGTACTTGCCCGAGCATTACTATTATCGCCGCGAGAAGCAAGAGGGTAGCTTCGAAATTGCGGGCCCGGAAAGCTCTGTACGAAGCCGAAGCCACGAAAAACGCAAGCAACGAGAACATCGTTGCTTGCATAGGAATCATACAGTTATAGAACAACCAATAAAAAACGGTCCCTTCTTTAATGCCCAAAAGGATACCGATACCCCCCATACCGATAACCATAATAATAAGGGGGAAACTATACGGCCAGTCCTCTTGTTTTAACCTTATCTTGAAAAAGTTAACGCGTAAAAGGTTAAATATCCCCACGAATATCGCGAAGGCGATTACGACCAAAAACCAGTTGTTCAATCGCTCCGTCACCGGCTCCAGCACGGGGATGAAGAAGTCGAGTATCAGGAGCAACCCGGCTACGAAAGCGAGTACCATCGGTATTTCTCTTCGCATACTTCCCCCTCGAAAGGGTCGTACAAGAACTCGGGGTTACTATCGTACACGGCGTTTGCGCCACTCGTACGGAAACCGTCGCCGGGCGCGGCGACGGCAATATCTTACCGTACTATAAACCACCTCGAAATATCCAACGAGTATCCGGCTACAGTCAAGCCTAACTGGTCTACGAACGCTAGAACCGCGCCGAATAATATAAAGAACAGGATGATAACCTTACCCCAGTCCTGCCCTACAAGGCTTCCCATAAGACGTGGCTCCCGGGACAAGTACGCCGACGCGGCGAAGAGCTCCTCGCCTATTAACGTATAATCGCACGCAGCGATAAAGAACGGGAGCTGCGACGGCATCGCCGTACCCGCTATTTGTATTGCGCCCACCGAATAGCCGGTCTCCGCGAGAATGAGCGATTCGGCGTAGAACGTCCCCAGGTAGAAACAAGCCGCCGGCTCTTCGCGAACCATAATGCCGTCGACGCCAGCGACGTACCCGAACTGGTCGTCGGTTAAGTAGCGGATGTTCTCCTGCTTGTACGCGTCCGGGCGCCCGGCTTCCAGGTACGACTCCTTTACGACCTCCTGCGCGGTGGACATAACCAGCGACCGCGAACAGGGTACTAAAAGCTCGGCGTCGTACTCGGCGACCATCGTCGCGATCTGCCCGAGTATCGTTACCGACGCGATGGTTTGAATGTCGTCTATCTCCCCTATCCCCGGAACGTAGAGTACCGGTTTGCCCATCTCGGTGGCCCTGCCGACCGCTTCCTGAACGGCTTCGAGACCGCCGATACGCCGGATGAACAGCTTTTTCCCGGCACGGGCCTGCGTTATGTAGTATAGAACCAGCGCCGAAAGGATAATAGACGCGATTAATATATTAACCCGCCGCAGGTTAAACAACTGCCAGTTCGCGACTACCGGCCCGGCGGGCGCGCTCTCGCCGGTAACGCCGCCGGCCACGGTTCTGACCTTATAATAATATTCAACGCCGTTCGAAACGTTTTCGTCGACGTACGTATACGCTTCTTTGCCCGATACTACTTCGGCCATCTCTTCGAAAGGACCCTCGAGCGACTCGCCGCGAAGAAGAACGTACTTGTCGACGTCAAGGGTTTCGTATGTCTCTCCCAGGGCCGGCCCCCAGTTAACGGTTATGGAACCGCCGGAGTCGTACTCGGTGTCTCTTACCGCAAGGTTTTGAACAAGCGTTTCGCTTTGAGCGCGAACCCCCACCGCGGCGAGCGACGCAGCGATGAAAACCGATACTAATAGGGTCGTACGAAAATGGGCGGACATACCGTAACTCCCTAAAGAAAGGGGCGAAACTCGTATACTAAATCGCCTAACCCCACGTAATCCGGCGGAGCGGCCCTGGGTCCAAACACGTACGGCGTCGGATAATTTCGCGAAGGTTATCACGCCCGAATACCCGTGTCAAGATATAAAAAGTAAAGCCATAATCATCCGTCTTAACCGGCCGGGGCAGCCGCATCCGTTCATCGTTTTACCTTGATAGTTATGCTTTTTACGTTATAATCGGACCGTCGCGTCGGTTTTAATGCGATAACCGGTCGGTAGCGCATGGCACGGAATCTAAAAACGGTAATATTAAAATTAATGGTATCCGCTCCCAAGCACTTTATCGGTGGGCAGGCCGTTATAGAGGGCGTTATGTTCCGTTCGCCGTCGGCGTACGCCGTCGCCGTGCGGAAACCCGACGGTACGATTGAAGAGAAAAGCGAAGTAAAACACTCGATAACGAAGCGGGTCCCCTGGAAATGGCCCTTACTCCGGGGGGTAGCTACCCTTTTCGAAACGTTGTCGCTGGGCATTAAAACCCTCGAGTATTCGGCGGAGGTAGCGGCGCCCGAAGAAGAACGGGAAAAAGCGCGCCGTAAAGGTAAAAGTAAAACCTTGTCCCGATTCCAGATGACCCTGACGATTGTATTCGCCCTGGCGATGGGGTTGCTCCTGTTCGTGGGTATACCTTACTTAGTTACGAACTTGCTTAAGGGGCCGTTAGGGATCGCCGGCGAAAGCCACGTACTCTTCCACGTAATCGACGGCGCGTTACGGATAACTATGTTCCTGCTCTACCTTATCGTGATATCGGCGATGAAGGACGTACGGCGACTTTTCGCGTACCACGGCGCAGAGCACAAGGTCATCAACACGTACGAACACAATGTAGCCCCGACGATCGAGTCTACGCGTCGGTTTAGCAGGTTTCACCCGCGCTGCGGAACGTCTTTCATAGTCGTGCTACTTATCGTCCTTATCGTAATACATTCGATTACGTTCCTGTTCGTACCGGAGAACTTCAGTTACATACTTAAATTCGCGATTAGGCTCGCCTTGTTATTACCTATAGCCGGCATCGCCTACGAACTCATTCGCCTGGGGAGCAAATTGCCGGATAATCCCGTAATCAACCTCTTTCTGCTACCCGGCCTTTTGACCCAGTTCTTCACGACCCGCGAACCGACCGACGATATGATCGAAGTATCACTCGTTTCGTTCAATCGGGTGCAAAAGCTGGAAGGCGAAGCGTTGTCCGGTATCGATTAGCGACGCGTATTCCGGTTCACGGGTTATCAGGCAGCCGACTTTAACCGGCCAAACTACCGTATAAGATGAAAGAAATCCTGGAAAAAATCGAAGCCCTCCGGGGCGAATACGACGAAATCGGCCGCGCTATGTCGGACCCGTCGACGGCGTCC
The DNA here is from genome assembly GCA_965371065.1 of uncultured bacterium. Taxonomy (GTDB): domain Bacteria; phylum RBG-13-66-14; class B26-G2; order WVWN01. The sequence continues at coordinate 2,256 of CBDUXC010000017.1, read as the reverse complement.
GACCGGCGCCGGATGGCCGAACTCGGCCGCCGCTACAACGAGCTCGAGGGGATTATATCGGCGGGCGAACGCCTGAAAGCGGTCGTCGAGGAAAAAGAAAGTACGGAACCGCTGCTGCGCGACGACGACTATGAAGTCCGCGAGATGGCCCGCGAAGAACTGGGGCGGCTCTCGGCGGAAGAAACGCGGCTGGCCGACGAGATCCGGGCTTTGCTCCTTCCCAAAGACCCGAAAGACTCCCGAAGCGTAATAATGGAGATACGCGCCGGGACCGGCGGCGACGAATCGGCGTTATTCGCCGCGGACCTGTATCGGATGTACAACGCGTACGCCGAGTCCCGCCGCTGGAAGGTGGACGTGATGAACTCGGCCCCCACCGAAATCGGCGGGTTCAAGGAGGTCATTTTCGGCGTTGACGGCGACGGGGCATACAGCCGCTTGAAGTACGAGTCGGGCGTCCACCGGGTCCAGCGCGTCCCCGAAACCGAAAGCCAGGGCCGCATACATACTTCCGCGGCCACAGTCGCGGTCCTGCCCGAGGCCGACGAACTGGAAGTCGACATCAACCCCGACGATATCGAGATGGACGTCTTCCGGTCGAGCGGCCCCGGCGGCCAAGGCGTCAACACCACCGACTCTGCCGTCCGTCTGACCCACAAACCGACCGGCATCGTCGTAACCTGTCAGGACGAACGCTCCCAGCATAAAAACAGGGCCAAAGCGACGCGCATCCTTCAAGCGCGGATACTCCAGGCGACTATGGAGGCCGCCGAAGCGGAGCGGGCCGAGGAACGCCGGTCGATGGTCGGCTCCGGCGACCGCAGCGAGCGTATTCGGACCTACAACTTTCCCCAGGGCCGTGTATCGGACCATCGCATCAACCTGACCCTTTACAATCTTAAAGGATTCTTAACCGGTGGATTGGACGAGGTAATAGACGCCCTGGCCGACGCCGAGAGGGAAGAGAACCTGGCCGCGTCGGGAGTTTAAACGTGACCGTCGGCGAAGCTATAACGGCGGCTGAGAAAACGCTCACCGAGGCCGCCGTACAGTCGCCCCGGGCCGACGCTGAGACCTTGACCGCCGCGATACTGGACGTACGGCGGTCGGATTTGTTTTTGCGGTCGGGAGATAAATTGCCGCGGCCGGCGGCGGAAAAGCTGGGAAGTTGGGTAAAACGCCGGGCCGGCCGGGAACCGCTTCAACTGATACTTGGGTACGCCCCCTTTCTCGACCTGGAAATCGCCGTCGAGCCGGGCGTTTTCGTCCCGAGGCCCGAGACCGAAGGATTGGCCGAGCTTTGCGTTAAACTGGCGGACGGAGTACCGAACCCTACCCTGGTTGAAGCCTGCGCCGGAACCGCGGCTTTGTCAATGTGGTTTCTCCGCGAACGCCCGGCCGCGGAGGTTATAGCAGTTGAGCGGGACGCGAAAGCGGCCGCTTGCGCTGTTAAAACCGCGAGGCGATACGGACTAGGTTTGAAGTTGGTACGCGGCGACCTGCTAGAAACGCTGGTAGGTGGTCGGCTGGAAGGGGCCGTTGATATCGTGGTTGCTAATCCGCCGTACGTCCGCTCGGGCGATACCGAGACGCTTCCGCCGGAGGTGCGGGACTGGGAGCCGAGGGAAGTACTCGACGGCGGGCCCGACGGTCTCGACTACTACCCGCCGCTGACCCGAGCGGCGGCTTCGCTCCTCGCGCCCGGCGGCCGGCTCGCGTTCGAGGCGGGCGACGGCGCCGCACAGGCGGTCGTCGGAATTGTAACGCGTAACGGTGGCTTCGAAACGCCTACAGCGGTACAAGATTTAAGGGGTGTTGAACGTTACGTTTCCGCGCGGAAGATCTCGAGCTGAACCGGAGGTTAGGCGGTGTACCCGCATAAAGAGATATCACTTAAGATCCTAACGCTTACCTTTTTACTCTTTTCTACTGCGGCCCTTCTGAGCTGCGGCGAGGGTTCCAGGCTGGAGAAGATAGACCCCTATACCCAGTTTCGGGGTGTCAGCTTCGCCGACGACTTCCGGGTCTGGGCCGTCGGTTATCTCGAGAAGGTGCCGCGGGACGCCAAGTACGAATCGAGCAACTATATTTTCGACGACGGCCGGGTTAGTCTATTCGCCGCCCGGGGCGAAACCGAATGCTTTCACCTGGTCGTCGGCGCCGACTTCGGTAACCTGAACGACGTGGGAATCGAGTTCGGTGAGTTCGGGGGACCGGGCGGCGCAGCGATTCCCGCCGAAAACGTTTCCCTTTACT
>CBDUXC010000016.1:0-12111 GCA_965371065.1 uncultured bacterium | reverse complement strand
CCCGTCGGTGATACCGGAAACGGCCGCCGCAATCTTCTCGTTAAACTCCGGCGGCGGCTCCGTGAAGTATAACCCTGGCGCGCGTTTTACCGGCAGAAGGCGCTTTATCTCGTAGGCGGAAGCGTCCCGTCGGAAGCGGTCGGTGTCCGCCGGTTCTACCCGGACCAAAACCCGTCCGGGTTCCGGTTCTGCGAGTATATGAGCGGACTCTATCGCTTCGCCGGGCGTATAGAATACTGCGAAGTACGCCGCCGTTTCCGGGTCGTCGTCAAGGATAACGTAACCGTCGAAGTCGCTGGTGCGCTTTTCGACGCATAAGTAGAGGTGGCCGCCGTCGAAGCCGCCCACATACCAAACCCCGGCGTCGTCGGGTTCGACGAAATCGGTAGTGTAAATAAAGTAATCGCCCGGTAACAGGAAGGCGTACGCCGAGATAGCAGACGATAAAACCGAAAGCACTAAGACCGTTTTTAAGCTGGGATGCATTTTGGTTTCCGATGGTTCGCGAGTAACTATAAACGGACTAATCTTTAACATCGGGCAGTGCGTAAGTCAAGAAAATAGGCGCGAAAAAAGCCCGGCGGAGCTAACACAGACTGACGAAAAGGCTTGCTTTCGGTCCCAAGTTGGGTTATAATAACGTATAAATCAGGATTTCCCTGCCTTATTTCCCCCAAACGACCCCTCTTAAATATGGTTCTATACGTTTCGGAACTCAAGACGAAGACCGGCCCGGAGTTGTTGGAAATGGCCGCCGGCCTGGGGCTGACGGGCGTAACAAGCTTGAGGAAGCAGCAGCTGATATACAGGATAATCGAGGCCCATACCCACGAGAACGGCGTTATCTATGGCGAAGGCGTGCTGGAAATACTCCCGGACGGTTACGGTTTCCTAAGGTCCGGCGATTACAGCTATCTCCCCAGCCCCGACGATATTTACGTTAGCCCATCGCAGATAAAGCGGTTCGATCTTCGCATAGGCGATACGGTCGCCGGGCAGATACGCGCGCCGAAAGATACTGAGAAGTACTTTGCTCTTCTGAAGATAGAGTCTGTCAACGGGATTGACCCGGAGATCGTAGAGCATCGGACCCTTTTCGATAACCTCACGCCCCTGTACCCGGACGAACGAGTCCGTCTGGAGATGGACAATGGCAACCTTACCCTCCGAGTCCTGGACTTGATAACGCCTATTGGGAAGGGACAGCGCGGGTTGATTGTATCGCCGCCGCGAGCCGGGAAAACGACAATACTTCAGGATATTGCCCACGCTGTAACGGCGAACCACCCTGAAATGGTGTTACTCGTCTTATTAATAGACGAGCGGCCTGAAGAAGTGACCGATATGGAGAGGTCTGTCGAAGGCGAAGTCATATCGAGCACGTTCGACGAACCGGCCGATCGGCACGTCCAGGTGGCCGAGATGGTTATCGCTAAAGCGAAGCGGACCGTCGAAACGGGGAAGGACGTAATAATACTTTTGGATAGCATTACGCGGCTCGCGAGGGCTTACAACACGGTAACGCCCCATTCTGGCCGGGTACTGACCGGCGGCGTAGACGCGTCGGCCCTCCAAAAGCCGAAGCGGTTCTTCGGCGCTGCGCGTAATATTGAAGGCGGCGGCTCCCTTTCGATAATCGCGACGGCGCTCGTCGAGACGGGATCGCGGATGGACGAGGTTATCTTCGAAGAGTTTAAAGGAACCGGCAATACTGAAATAATCCTCGACCGGCGGCTGGTGGACAGGCGCACGTGGCCGACTATAGACGTGAGCCGTTCGGGGACGCGTAAGGAAGAGCTTCTCCTCTCCGAAGAAGAGCTGAACAAAGTTACGCTGGTCAGAAAGGCGCTGACGAACCTCGACGTCGTCGGCGCGACGGAAATGTTGCTGGAGAAAATAAAGAAAACGAAGACCAACGAAGAGTTTTTAACGCGGTTAAGCGAACTTTAATCGTCTTTAAATACGAGAAAACCCGGGGTCTTGATACCCCGGGTTAAAATTTATAGCTCGTCTATTCCGCTTCTTTTTCCGGTTCTATATAATCGGTGGCGTTAACCTCAACTTTTATTTTCCTGACCGGTCCACCGCGGTCGGCGATGTCGTATTCGGAAACGAACTTGAGGTTTTCGTGGACTTCGCCGGGTTCGACCATATGGTCCATCGGGAACTCGTGGCTTTCCAGGATTCTATCGTTGGTGGTAACTAATTTCAGGACAAGCGTGCCGGTCCACGCGTACTCGCTACGGTTTTCAGCCCGGAGATGCCATTCGTATTCGTCGCCTACGGCGTCGACCCGTATCGGTTCCACGTAATATTGGCTCGAGACTATTACGCTTACGAAGTCCGTCCCGGCCAGCGGCGGCTTTTCACCGCCTCCGCCGCATCCGTAATGAGCGACCGTTAATACCGATACTACTACAATCGTTATTCCCGTTTTCATCGACGTTCCTTTAGCTCGCTTAACTCCCGTCTTTTACGTCTATTTTATAGGACTCGCTTATGTTTCTTCCGGCGGGGCTGCAGGAGGCGCGGCGGCTGGACCGGGCCGCTCGATTTCAGCTTGGTTCGCTTTTGCGGTTAATGCAACGATATGTTGCTTTATTTTTTCCTGTTCCGCCGGCGTTTCCGCTAAGTCGGCCGCTTCTTCCAGGGTTTTTACGGCTTCGGCGTACCTTTCGCCTTTCTCTAAGATTCTGGAAAGGCTGTAACTCAATTGGATGTCGCGCGGGCGCAAAGAAACGGCGGTCCGTAGTTCTTTCTCCGCTTCAGCCTGGCGCCCGTCGCGCATATACGCTAACCCCAGATAATGTCTGGTCCGTTGGTTTTCGCTTTCGGTCTCCCGCGCTCTTTCCAGGACTTCTATCGCTTCGGGGTTCCGGTTATCTTTGATATAGAAGAACCCTATCTCGTTGAGGATTTGCATGTTGCGGGGGTTGAACTCGAGGGCGTGCTTATATTGCTTTTCCGCTTCGCCCTTTTCGTTGTGTTCGGTTAAATACCTGGCAAGTGCTAACCTTGACGGTATAAAACTCGGGTCAGAAGCCAGTGATTTTTCCAGGAATTCTACGTATCCGGACACCTCGACGGTTTCGGCGGTGTATTTGCTAATGAGCGCCAGGTTGTACCAGGACCGTGCTGAACTGGGGTACAGTCGAACGGCTTCGAGCAAGCGGGTTTCCGCGCGTTTAAAAAGGTCTTTATCCCGACCGCCGGAGAGGAATACGAACGCTTCGCCCATGATATTTTGCGACTCGTATAATTCGGGATGGGTTTTAACGACTTTTAGCGCGATACGGTACGCTTTTTCGAGGAGGTCGAGGAACTCGGATTCTTCGTGGACTCGCTTACGGGCCAGCGATAAATAGGACTCGGCCGTGGATATGGACGCGAGCGTGAAATCTTCGTCGAGAGTTGTAGCCTCGTTGTATACTTGAATGGCTTTCTCTAGGTCCTCGCCGGAGGGAAGGATTTGGTAACGCCTCCCCTCGCAATAGTTCGTCCAGGCTTCCAGCGATTTCGTGGGCGCGGCGTAGTATTCGCGAGCTTTGGCGTTGCGTAAGGTAAGGCCGAAAAGCTTGACGAGGTCGTCTACGAGGTTTTGCGCCAGTACGAACAGGTTCTCCTTTTTCCCCAAAAACCTACGCCGCCGCCATTCGGTACCTTCCGCGATTTTTAATATCCTGTACCGAACCTGAACATTATTGCGGACGAAGCGGGCCGAACCGATTATTATATAGTCAGCTTCCAGTAATAAGCCCCATTCGACGGCCTTCGCGTCGTCGGTTATATTTTGCCTTAAAAACCCGGCGGCAACCCGCGTGGGCGAAGATACGGAGATATCGTACGTGGAAAGCGACCTGGAGAAAAGGTCCGCTAGGCCGTAGCCGGTTTCCCAGTTCTCACCTTCGGCACCCTCGGTCAGGAACGGCAGTACGGCGATTCTGGCGCCTCGTTGGAATTCTACGTGCTTACGACGTAAGATTAACGAGAAGAACAGTTGAACGGCGGTCGCAACGACGTGAAAAAAAGCCAAAACGCCGGTAAGAACGAAGTTTCGAAGCACCGCTAACAGGATGATTTGTATTATTACCGCCGCGCCGTTGATGATAATTACGATATCGACGGTACGGAATATGTCTCTGTTTAGACGGAAAAAGAAATAAAGGAGGCACGCCATACTGAAAAACAGAGCGGCTGCGAAGAGTAAGTAAGTATAGTATTGAGCAATATACTCGGTAAAAGCGGTGGTCATCACCAGCTCCCTGAGAGAGGAAAACGGAGGTTTAACTACAGTGCGTTTATTATATACCATAGTTAGCTGAAATCAACAACTTAATCGTACAGAGTAGTAACAATCGGACTTCCGCGAACCGATACGTTTAACTTATGTAGGGAGCGGGTCAAACTGTCGTTTAATACCTTGACACGTATCCGTTTTTTGATTAGATTAGTGTCCATCAGTGCCGGGGGAAGAGTATACCGGGTGTTTTTCGCCCTGTTGCGGATACGCTTTGGAGAGGGAACTACAAAAATTAATACGTGAGGATTTCAACCGTTTACTCGACCGGGAACGGCTTAATACGACGTCCGAAATCGAAAGGCTTGTGCTTCTCCAATCGATTGAAGGCCATGCTCACAACGGCCACGGCGCGTTCCGGCAGCGCAGGTACGTGGACGTAACCACCGCCGACGCAGTAAGGGCGCTGGGTTTTAACGTAAACGAAGTTAAGGCTAAACGTCAGCGGCTTATTGACGCGGTTTTCCGGTGGGCCCAACTCGCGGAACGCGAAAAACAACCCGATACTCTCGTCGACGGCGACGGGAAACCGCTTCTAGGCATACCCCAGTTCACTGATATCAGGGTGGAAGGCCGGGATATCCTGAAGGGGCTTTATGTAGGCGGCTTGCGAGATAACGTTGATATACGGAAAGGGGTTGAGGATAAATATGGAGTGTCTATCGGCGGCGGTTCGTCTTACTTGGTGGACACCGAAGTAATGCGGCGGATGGGTTTCGACGGCGAGTCGTTGGCCCACGAGGCGCACGAAGGAGAAATCGAGCGGTTCCGAGCCGAAGGGTTAATCGTCGAGATGCCGGATTCGGAAGTAGACGACGACCACGTTCGCTATATGTATATCAGGTACCGGGAAGGTAACGGCCATTCCGACGATGCGGCGGTTGTTACCGCTGGCATGTTATACGAGCGGGACGTGGCCCTGGGCGTTTTTTTAGCGGACGCGATAGATACTCTGGATAAATACGCGCCGTACTATCGGGACCAGGACTACGAAATAGGCACGGTAGCGAGGTCGTCGCGTTTTTTCGACGAATCGTGGAACGACGCGCTCGAAACAGTTACTTTCCTGGCGGCAATACCGGACGAAAACGACGACGTGCCGGACAGCTCGCTACGATATTTCCTTTTAATCGACCGGGAAACCGAGCGTTGCGCTTTGTTGTCGCACCTGGATTTTATCGAAGGGCGCCCGACGATCCCTTTATTGCTCGGACACAATCGGGTAAAGAACACGGTTTTTTATAAATATATGAGAGGCATACTGACCGAATACGCGGCATACGCGCCCGAACCGGCGATAATGGAAGTGCCCGTGGGTTCGGTCGCTTCGGCCGTAAACAGGAACTTCGTAACTGTCCGCGAGACCGAACCGCTGTCTTCTGTGATAGAGACTTTACTGGAGAAAGGGGCCGAATTGGCCGTCGTGGTCGACGACGGCGGCAAGGTACGGGGGACTTTGGACGCGCACGACCTTCTCCGAATAGTCTGGAGTAAAAACGAAAATGATGAAGCGGGAGGATTTGGCGAAAAATAGCTTTTTAGATAACTTCGACGACGGCGAACTCGACATGATACGCGTCGTCGTGGAGGAGGTGTTTTACAAGCCGGGCTAATTGATAATCGCTGAAGGGCCGCCGGGCGGGAAACTTTATTTGGTTATCGACGGCCGCGTTAGTGTTACGACCGATATTAACGGCGTGGGGAAAGAGGAGATTAAACTTCTCGAGGCCGGAGATTTTTTCGGCGAGATGTCGCTCATCGACGGGTCGCCGATTTCGGCGGATGTTTACGCGCGGACTGAGCGTAGAATATTTACGATAGACCGGAAGTCCTTCGAGAGACTTATCGAGAAGGATATGCCGACGGCCAATAAACTCCTCCGGGGTTTCGTCAAATCGTTTTGCGAGCGCTCGCGGGAAACGGCGGATAAGATAGAACAGTTCTACCATCTGAGCGAGTTCGGGGGAGGTTAACTGGGGTGGGGAAAGATTACAGGATGGCCGTTTTCAGCAGGTCGCCGATTTTCGGCCAGTTTCCGATCGGTACGCTCGACGAGCTGGCCGGCGCGTGCGAAGCGGTAGAATACGAGGCGGGCGCCCTGATTTTCGCCGAGGGCGATATGCCTAAAGCGATGATGATAATAGACGAAGGGACCGTGGAACTCGTAAAACGTGTCGGCGATTCCAAGGGATTGGTGCTCACCCACCTCGGACCCGGCGATATCGTAGAAGTCAACTCGTTTATGGACGGCCGTCCGCACTCCCTTTCTGCCGTGGCCAGGTCGGCTACGCGGCTTATTAAAATACCCTTGAAGGTCCTCTTGGACGTAGTCGGAACCGACCCGCATACGGAGCACCGCATACTCCTGGAGATATTGAGGATACAAAGCGCCGGAATCAGGACGTTGAACGCCAGGTTCAGCGAGTTCTTGGCGCGAGCGGCCGGGTGAGCGGTTCGAATAACGCGTCGTACGGAAGGCCGGTGGTTAACCCCGGCCATAATGTTGTCGGTACCGATTAATGATGACGTTTCGCATATTAATATGGAAACTACGGACGAAGCTTTGAACGAAAACGAAGTTCAAGCGCAAACCGGTAAGAAGGCGAAGCGGGTGAAAACCGTCCTACGCGAATACGCCGAAGCGGTCGCCGTCGCTATAGTGCTCGCCTTTTTTATACGCGCGTTTGTTATCCAGGCGTTCGTAGTTCCGTCCGGTTCGATGAAAGATACGCTCCTCGTTGGCGACTACGTCGTAGTGAACAAATATATATACCGTTTTACCTCGCCTTCACGGGGTGACGTAGTCGTGTTTAAGCACCCCCTTCAAGATAATGAGATAACCGTCGGTAAATGGGTTAAAGAGACGTTCGAGTTGGTCGTTTACCGTAAGCGCGTCGTAAGGCACGATTATGTCAAACGGGTTATAGGCGTCCCCGGTGACATCGTTATGGGGCGAAGCGGAAGCGTCTACGTGAACGGCGAACCCTTAACCGATGAATATGGCGGCGGAAAGGTAGGCGAGTTCGGGCCTTATAAGGTCCCGGAGGATAGCTACTTCGTTTTAGGCGATAACCGGGACGCGTCCCGTGACAGTCGTGACTGGGGATACGTACCGAGGCGTTTGATTAAGGGGAAGGCCCTGATAGTTTATTGGTCGCAGATTCCGGGGGAGTGCCCGGAGCACACGTCGGCCGTATCCGCCGTCGGTCCATCGGACGCCGACGGGGAAGAAGCGTACATGTGCGACGGCGGCGGCGAAACCCTGCGGGACTACGAGGACGTACGTGCGGCCCACTGGTACGCGTTCTGGAGGAAGACGCGGTGGTCCCGCGTAGGGCGTATTATCCGCTGAAACTTTACGCTAGTTCTTTTACTGATAAATCGGGGTCGAAATTACGCATGTCCCCGTAACGTAAAAAGTAAAGCGCGGCGAGGATATTCATATTAGACTCTTACGGGTAATATTGGCTTTATCCACTTTAACGGCGTTCACGATTGCGGCGTATCCTACGACGGTCGAGGACCCGGACGCCGGCGCCCTGGGTGATACGTTTCTTTTTATATCGCCCGCAGGCGAACCGTCCGAAGACCCGTTCAAAGAGGCGTCGGCGGCTTTCATAGAAAAAACGCGAGCCGAAAAGGGACTGTCCGGGCCGGTCGCCGCCGATACGGGCGAGGCGGCCGTTGAAGCGCTCGAGGAGGAGCCGCCGGCGTCCGACGAAGTGCGTTTCTCGGTAGACGAAGAGGAGGGTTGGATAGAGTACCTTATCAAAGACGATACGGTAGTTCTCTATAACGACGCTAAGGTCGAATACCGTGATATGGTCCTGACCGCCGAAGAGATACGGTACATGTCCGAAAAGGACCTGGTTATCGCCGAGGGGCGTGCTGTTCTAGAAGACGCGCAGGATGTCCACCTGGGTGAGCGGATGGCGTACGACCTTGAGCTCGAGCGGGGCGTCGTCTACGAAGGGACTACCGAAGCCGTTTCGGGTTTCTATAAAGGGCGTAAAATAAAGAAAACGGCCGAAAAGACAATATGCGCGGAACGGGGATCGTTCTCGACGTGCGAGCTGGCGAATCCGCATTATCGGTTCTGGTCGCCGAAGCTCAAGATATACCTGGACGATAAGGTTGTCGCGCGACCCGCCGTGATGTTCGGCGGCGACGTGCCTATCATGCCGGTCCCCTACTACTTCTTCTCGCTTCGCCGGGACCGGCACAGCGGGTTCCTGCCGCCTTACATAAGGTACTATCGCGGCGGCTCTTTTACGGTCAATAACGGTTTCTACTGGGCGATAAACGACTTCAGCGACACAACGTTCTATCTCGATTACGACAGCGTGAAGGGGTGGCGTAAGGCCGCCCAGTACGTTTACAGGTACGGGAGCCGTTCGACGGTGAACAGTATATACGCGTCTCATCAACGGGAGAGGGATACTTACATAGACTGGTGGAAGATTTACGCCAACCACCGCCAGGACATCAACGAAACTACCGTCGTGTTGGCTCACGTCGATATCCGCAACAGCGTATACTACGACGAATACTTCGACGAGGACTTCGAAGTGCGGACCCAGGAGGACCTGGAGACGTTCGTCGATTTTTCGAAGACGTGGACCGACATACAGCTCTCGGCGGAAGCGCACCATACCGAATCGACCCAGGTTACCGACGGCGACGAGAGCGGAGGAACCGAGACCATCGAAACCTCCGACGACGTCCTGCCGAAGGTAAACCTGTATATGACGCGAAAGGAACTTCTGGACACTAGCCTTTATTATCAGGTAGGAGGGTACTTCGCCAACTATTACGAGGACGGCGAGAACACGCTCCTAAAAGGAAACGTCTCCGGTTCGCTCAGCCGCCCGACCAGGGTGCTCAGGCATATACAGGTGGAACCGACTCTGTCGCTCAACGACAGTATATACGACCGGGATATCTCCGGCCGTAACCTCCGAAATCTGTTTCTTTGGAACACGTCGGTCGCGTTTTCGACCAAGATATACGGTATATTTAATATCCGCGAATCGGTCCTCCGGCATATTGTCAATCCGACGGTAACCCACCATTACCGACCGGCTTCGAATCAGTCGTGGTTGGTCGAAGGGGCCGGGACGTCCCCGGGCTATAACTATCTTTCGCTGTACCTCTACCAGGCCTTCGACGTAAAGCTACCGCCAAAAAAGACCGAAACCGAACAGGGAGACGGCGACGGCGGGGAGACGGACGATGAGGAAACCGGCGGCGTGGGAATCGAAGAGACGCCGCGTGTCGTTAATCTCGCAACCGTCGGCATTTCGGCCGGTTATAACATGGGCGACCTGGTCGAGGGCGTAGGCGGATACTACCGTATGACGGACGCAGGCCCCGAGTACCGCCGGCTCAGCGACATCACCAGTTCGCTGGAACTTACGCCCAATTTCGTCGATTGGTACTATTTATCGACCAGAGTATCGACGACCTACGACATACACCTCTGGATGCAGAAATCGTTGTCGTTCGCGACTACGCTTTCGCTGACGACGGCGGGTATCGGCGAAGCCGACGAAGACGGCGGCTACGGTTGGGAGAACTCCCGAGACGCGTACGGAAACTGGGAGGACCCTTTCGGCGGGGAGTACGACGCGGGTACGTACGATACGGAAAACGTCCCCGGGCGCCGGTACGGTGCCGGGGAGGGGATGGGCCGGGGGTGGACACTTTCCCTTTCCCATAGCTACACGAAAGGAAGCTCGGGCTCATCGGACCTGCACTCCTTACGGGGGGCGTTGGCTTTTAACCTGACGAAGAAGTGGCGTCTGGGCTATGACGCTTATTACGATATCGCCAATAATGAGTTGGTAAGTGAACATTACAGGATTTACCGCAACCTGCACCGCTGGGAGGCCGAATTCCGCATAAGTTTCGAGCAGACGGAGGTCGTCTACTGGTTCCAGCTTCGTTTGGCCGATATACCTGAGATTCAATATTTAACTACGCGACGGCGCCAGTTCTAAACATCGGTCCCGGCCGGAATCCCAAAAACCCCTTGACCCGCCCGGTCCGGGCGTATATAATGTCGGCAAAATAGGCCGTTGTTAGCGGCGGCCGTCAAGTTTATGTCTATCCTTAACGCAAATGTACTGATGCTCAACTTTTCGTACGAACCGCTGGCCGTGGTCGGGATGCGGAAGGCCGTCGGTATGCTCTATACCGGTAAGGTCGAGACCGTTGAAGCCAACGGCGGATTTATCCGTTCGCCGTCGACCGCGTTAGAAGCGCCCAGCGTCGTACGTCTGAACTGGTACATCAGCCCCGCTAAACGGCGTATAAAGTTCAACCGGAAGAACGTCATCCGGCGCGACGGCGGGCGGTGTATGTACTGCCGCCGTAAATCCGAAAGCCTGACCATAGACCACGTAATCCCGCTTTCAATGAACGGAAAACACGACTGGGGCAACGTAGTGGCGTGCTGTCCCGAATGTAACAATAAAAAGGCCGACCGGACGCCGGTAGAAGCGGGCCTTACGCTTATCGCGAAACCGACGGAGCCGTCGTTCCTGCCGTACATCCAGAAGATTTACGCGGCGGAGCTGGGCGAGAACCACAACTGGCGTAAGTACTTGTTCCTGGACTAAGGCGCTGATCGACGCTGAAAAGCGGCGATTAACGCTGATTTTTAACCCTCGCGACGGTTGAAAACAAGATGAAGCAGCTATTGACGTTTATGAAACCCGAGACTGCAATTCGGATTCTTTTATTGATTACCGCGGCGTTGATCGTGCTCGGGGCTTCTTGCGGGCCTTACACGTTCACGCCCAACCTGCCGGGTTATATAAAGACAGTCGCGATTCCGCTTTTCAAGAACCCGCGGACGTTCAAGTACGGCGCGGAACGGGTGATAACCGACGCGGTAATAGATGAATTTATCGCCGACGGGACCATTGACGTAGTTGACGAGTACGACGCCGATTCGAAGCTAATAGGCGAAATCGTCAGCTACAAAAAGGAAGCGCTCAGCTACGACGTACACGAACTGGTTCAGGAATACACTCTGGCGGTAGTGGTTTCGATTACCTTTCGGGACACGCGCTCCGGCGAGGTTATCTGGCAGGAAAAGTCGATGTACGAATCGGTATCGTACTTTACCGTAGAGACGAGCGCCGGGCCGGCAGAAACGGAAGACGAGGCGCTCGAAAGGCTCGCGGAGGAACTGGCGCAAAAAATCGTGAACCGAACGATGCAAGGCTGGTAATGGCCGCCGACCTGCGGAAATTAGCGGACGATTTGAGGGAGGGCAAAACCCTCCCGCTTTATTTTTTCGAGGGCGAAGACGAATACAGAAAGCGGCGCGCGCTGGATCGCGTCCGGGAGATAGTCCTGGGTGATGATGACAAAGCGACGGCCGACGCGGTCTACGAGTTCCTGGACGCGCCGCCGCCCGAGGAGATAATAGAGCGCGCGTCGACAGGTTCTTTTTTCGCCGAGCGGAAGTTAATCGTCGTAGGCGGCGCGGAAACCTACGGCAAAGAGGCGGCGCCGGTCTTCGAGTCTTACGCCGATTCGGGGTCCGGCGACGCGGTCGTGGTCCTGCTCGCCCGCGGAAAGGTTGACCGCCGCGGGAAGTTATTCAAATCGCTCGACGGTCGGGGCATCGTTTTCAGTTTCTCGTATCTGACCGGCGCGGACCGTCGGCGCCGTATCGGCAAGGAAGCCGAAAGTTCCGGAATGAAGCTCGACGGCGACGCGTTGGATTACCTCGATTACGTATTGTCGCCCGACTTATATACGATAACCAACGAGATAGAAAAACTTTATCTGTTCCGCGGTTC
>CBDUXC010000015.1:0-12572 GCA_965371065.1 uncultured bacterium | reverse complement strand
ATCGCCGAGATGTGGGAACATATAGACCAGATATGCAAGTTGTGGACATCCTGGACGCCGTCGATTCCGTTTATAGTTTCCGCGACGACCCGGGGCGAAATCCCCCGGGGCGTCCCCTCGATTAAAATATGGACCGCATCGAGAAGAAGGCGCCCGGCTCCCCAGAACAACAACAGGCCGATACCGACCGATAATATCGGGTCGATTATGTACCAACCGGTCAGCGCGATAACAACGCCGGCGACGATGACGGCGACGGACGCGCTGGCATCGCCCAACACGTGAAGAAAAGCGCCCCGGATGTTGATGTCGCCGTGGACGTGTCCGCGCAGGCTCATCGCGACAATAAGGTTCACGATCAGACCTATTGACGCTACTATCAACAACCCGGCGCTGTGAACCTCGGTCGGCGCCTTTATTCTGAAGTACGCCTCGCGCACGATGACAAAAATGATAACGAAAAGAGATAAACTGTTAATCAGCGCGGCTAATACTTCGGCCCGGTGCCACCCGTACGTCCGGCGGTCGTCCGCCGCCAGGCGTGAAAGCAGCATAGCGCCCAACGTCAACCCGAGGGCGAATAGATCCATGAAGACGTGCGCCGCGTCCGAAAGGAGGGCCAGACTACCGGACAGTATCCCGCCGATGATTTCGCCGACGAGCACCACGGCGGTCAGAACCATCGCGATACCTAACCGCTTCGTCAACGTGCCGGCTGGGCCGGCCGCGCGAACTTCACCTTGGTCGTTACCGTCTTGCGCCAATTAAAAGCCCTCGTCTATTAGTCTTTTGCGGTGGAGTCGCCGCCGTCGGCCGCTTTCGAAACGCGCGACGGACATTCCTTGTTTGGGCAGTATTCGCCCCGTTTGTTCTTCAACATATATGGGCTGTCGCAGTCGGGGCAGGACTTCTCCAGCGGAAGCGTGGGGCTGGCGAACTTACAGTCGGGGTATTTTTCGCAGCCGTAGAACTTCCGCCGGCGCCCCTTCTTCGAATATCGCTCGACAAGTTGGCCGCCGCAAAGGGGGCACTTCGCGTCCAGCTTTTTTACGATGGCGCGGGTGGATTTACACTCGGGATACCGTGAGCAGGCAAGGAACTTGCCATAGCGGCCGGTTTTCACGACCATAGGCGCGTCGCACTCGTCGCAGGTCTCGTCGGTCTCCTCGGGCTTCTCAATTTCTACGGAACCGTCGCCGGCCCGGATGAAATTCGCCGTGAACTTACAATCGGGGAATTTCGCGCAGCCCAGGAAATGTCCCGACTTCCCGAACTTTAACGCGAGTTTACCGCCGCAATCCGGACAGGTCATGTCAAGTTTGCCGTTGATCTCCTCGCGTATGGCGTCCATCGTCCCTTCGGCGGTCGAAAGGTCCTCGGAAAACCGGCCGTAGAACTCGGCGATTACGTCCCGCCAGACGGTCCGCCCGTCGGCGATCGCGTCCAGGTCCTCTTCAATATGCGCCGTGAAATCTACGTTCAGAACGTCCGGGAACGCGCCGACGAGTAGTTCGTTCACGAAGCGCCCCAGCTCCGTCGGATAGAACCGGCGTTCCCGCCGCTCGACATAGTTTCTCTCAATAACAGTTGAAACGGTAGGCGCGTACGTACTCGGGCGCCCAATGCCCTTCTCCTCGAGCGCCGCGATGAGCGTCGCGTCCGTGTACCTGGGCGGTGGTTTCGTAAAGTGCTGCTTCTTCGCGGCGTTCGTCAAAGCGGGCTCTTCCCCTTCGGCCACGTCCGGCAGAATAACGTCGTCGGCCCGGTCCTCGGGGAACGCCGCCTGGTAGCCGTCGAAGAGCATCACCGAACCGGTCGTGCGGAACAGATAATCGCCGCCCTCGATTTTAACGGTGGTGTTATCGAAGACCGCGTCGGCCATCTGGCTCGCGACGAACCGCCGATATATCAGGTCGTATAACTTGAACTCTTCCGGGCTCAGATATTTCTTTATTGACGCCGGAAGACGGTCCAGACCGGTCGGGCGGACGGCCTCGTGGGCGTCCTGGGCGCCCTTCTTCGATTTGTAGAAGCGGGGCTTTTCCGGCAGGTACTTCGAACCGTAGTCGGCGTTAATCCTGTCTCGGGCCGCGTTTACGGCCTCGCCGGCCATTCTGGTCGAGTCGGTACGCATATAGGTGATAAGACCGACTCTTTCGCCGGCGCCCAGGTCGATGCCTTCGTAAAGCCGTTGGGCGATCGCCATCGTACGTCTGCCGGTGAACCCCAACCGGGACGACGCGGTCTGTTGGAGCGTGCTGGTGATGAACGGCGGCTTGGGCGACTTCTTCGTCCTTTTCTTCTCGACGCTCGTAATCTTGTAAGTCTCGTCGCGTACGAGCCGTAGTATCTCGTCGGCTTCGGCTTCTGTCCCGATTCGCCGCTTATATCGTTTCGTGCTCTTGGGAGTCATCAGGCTTTCGCCGGCGATGTTGACTAGTATGGCTTCGAAAGGCTCACCCGAACGCGCCCCGAAAGTACCGGTTATCGACCAGAACTCGGTCGGGACGAAGAGTTCGATTTCCTCCTCGCGTTCGCATATGAGCCGCACCGCCACCGACTGGACGCGGCCGGCCGACAACCCTGTCCGCACTTTCTTCCAGAGGACGGGGCTTATCTTATACCCGACCAGTCGGTCGAGTACCCGGCGCGCTTGCTGGGCGTCCACCAGGCCGGCGTCGAGCTCCCGCGGTTCCGCGATCGCCCGGCGTACCGCCGCGGCGGTTATCTCGTTGAACGTTATCCGAAGGACCTTTTTTCCGTCGCCGCCCAGCTCCTGGTACAGGTGATAGCTTATCGCTTCGCCCTCCCGGTCCGGGTCGGTGGCCAGGAAAACGGCCGACGCGCCGTCGGCCAGCTTCCGCAGCTTCGTCAGCGTCTTTTTCTGGTCCGCGTTTGGTTCGTACGTCGGCTCGAAGCCGTTCGGGATATCCACGCCCAGCTCCTTCTTGGGCAGGTCCTTAACGTGGCCCTTGCACGACGCTACGACGAAACCTTCGCCCAGGATTTTCTCGATGGTCGAGGACTTGGCGTTCGACTCGACAATGACTAAATTCGTTTCCGTTTTGGCAGGCGACATCGGTTCATTCCCTGATAAAGTGTTTTCCCGGGAGCTGTTTTACAAGCTCTTTTATCTCCAGGATGGTCAGTATCCGCGAGACCGCTGCGGCGTCGATTTCCAGAGCGCGCCCGATCTCGTCTATGTGCACCGGTTTTTCGACGACGATTTTCATAACGGCTTTTTCGTCGTCGGAAAGGTCGTCGGGAATCGGCGTTTCGCGCACGTCCCCTTTTTCCCCGGCCGGCCCGCCTAGTTCTCTGAACAGCTCGCTCTGGGGCGCTATTTCCTCCAGTACCTGTTCGGGGTCGTAAAGGCCGACGGCGCCCTGGTTCAAGAGCCACAGGGCGCCCCGGCTCTTGCTGGCGAAGATGCCGCCCGGCACGGCGAAGACGCCCCGGTTCTGCTCCAGCGCGTGAGCCGCTGTAATCAGCGCGCCGCTTTTCTTCGGCGCTTCGGCCACCACCACGGCCCGGCTGAGCCCGCTTATGATGCGGTTCCGCCGCGGGAAGTTTTTCCCTTCGGGTCTGGTGCCCAACGGATACTCGGAGACGACGAACCCGACGGCCTTAATCGCTTCGTATAAACGTTTGTTCTCGGGCGGATAGACTACGTCGGCGCCGGAGCCAAGTACTGCAGCCGTGAAGCCGCCGGCGTCCAGCGCGGCCTTATGCGCGACCGAGTCGACGCCCCGGGCCATGCCGCTTATTATCCCGACGCCCATCTCGGCGAGACCGCGGACCAGGTACCGGGTCGCGCGGCGGCCATAGTGGGATACGGCCCGGGTCCCCACTACGGCTACGCAAAGCTCGGGCCAGCTCTCGGCTTCGCCCGTAACGTAAAGCACCGACGGCGGGTCGTATATCTCGGCGAGTACCGCCGGGTACGCGGGGTCGCCAACGGTAATTAGCGATATCCCCTTCTTCCCGGCGGTCTCGATTTCTTTTTGGACTTCGTCCCAGCCGTCGAACGCGTTTATAGCTTTGGCGGTCTCGGGCCCTACGCCGTCGACGCGTACCAGTTTATCGTACGGCGCGGCGAGCGCCTCGGCGGGTCCGCCGAACGCGTCCGCAAGCGCGCGGTACGTGACCGGCCCGACGTTCTGGACGCGGGAGAGGGCGAGGGCCGCCGCTAGTTTATCGTGTTCCCGGCTCACGGCGGCGTATTTTATAGGAACGATCGGGGTAAGTCAAGTGGGAAGGGGTTTATAATAAAGTTGAAAAAACGGGCCTTCGCGGGCCCGGGTACGTGCGGTAACGAGTTTCGAAAGTCAAAGTACCGTCTTTAACCTTTTCCTTACCGATTGTCGAACTATATGCGCTAACGCGATAGCTTCTTCTGCTTGCTCCCGCGTTTCGTCTTCTCCAATGCCGGGATACCGAACGTTTGTCGCGTAAGGTATAAGTCCAGATATGTCGCCGATTTCTTCCTTTAACTCCCGGTCGTCCAGTTTCCGTAACAGGAGATTTAAATCGTGCGACTTGGCCGAGGGTATACCGCGAAACGTTAAAAACGCTTTTAGATACTTCTCCGCACATTGTTGGGCGTGGAAGCAAACCGTATCGAACGGGCAGGTATCGTCGTCCATCAGGAACGTATTTTCAGCGTTTGTAAGGTCGTGTTCGGCTTTTCGAACCCATTCGAGTACCAGGACGTCGCGATCGTTGTTACCCGCCATAAACCAGTATCCCTTCTTTCGCCGCGTCGTACACGACCGACCCCGGAACGTCGGAGAAGCGTCCGAACTCTTCCGGTCTAACGACTACAACGTCTTTCGAGATTTCCATATCGGCGAGAGCCGAATGTATCTTCGCCGCCGTATTGTGTTTCAAGCCGTCGACGGCTACTATTACTAAAATATCCAAGTCGCTGTCCGGGCCGGCGTCGCCCCGCGCGTACGAACCGAAAATAATTATCTTTTCCGGCTCTACGACGGAACGGATAATATCGGCAATCCGCTTTCTAAGCTCTTCCGTTAACATAACGCTCGGATTATACGTTAAACGGTCTATTTAGTAAAACAAAAAACGGTTGCGTTTGCGCCGACCGGGACGTACCAAGTAGGAAGGGGTTGGTAAGGTGTAGATTTGGTGAGGATATGGGACACGTTATAATTAATACGGTAATTAAATGAAGTCAGCAGAATAACTTATCTAAGCCCTCAAAAGCTTTTCCTCTAACTCCGCACCCTTCTCCCCTAAACCCTCTTCGTACGAAAGCCCGACGCCAAGTATCTTTATGTCCTTATCCCCGAAACCGTCTACGTTAATTACAGACGTCTCTGACCCGTTCCGAGGATAAACCAACGCCCCTCTACGCGAACCGAAATTATCCAAATAAGCAACGAGCTGATATATATCGGACGACTTAATTTTCACTTTTACATCGCCGTAATCATCTCCAGTTTCGATTTCTTCATCCACTCCGAAATTTTCCTCAAATAGTTCTTTATACTTCGCATCAATGACGACCTTTTCTCCGTCCGTATCTATAGTAATATCCGGCTTAAGTTTTACGGTCCCTTTCGTATCCCTATTTCCGTAATAATACCTAAATTCCCCTTTTCCTGGGTAAGTTACACCGTTACGATGTGCCCCTTGCATTAGAAGCCCGGCGACGAACCGTTCGAAAAGGTTGTTCATATCCAAAAAGAAACCGACGACCCGATTTTTGCCGATTTCGTATTCGAAACGGTTGTCGAATAGTAGCATTTTCGCCAGTTGCAACGGCGTTTCGTAATAGCGGTTCTGCGCGTGCAGCCGGATACGTGCGAAGTCCGCACGGGTTACGCGTACGTCCGCGACGTTACCGAACAGGCCGATTTGGCGAGTAAGGTGACCGGAAACCCCCGAGAACGTATTGTAAGTGTCGGCGGCCGCGACTAACCGCTTGGCCGACCGTAACCCGGCTTTTATGATACGGTTGAGGAGCGTATCGGGAGTTAACTCGTAGTACTGGCAGACGGCTATTTGGGGCTGTCCCTTAGCTACTTGTTGGCGGACGTACGGCGTAAGGAGGAGCTTCCCCTTCACTCGCCCGTTAAGATTATCGACTCTTATGACGTAGTTGCGGCGTAGGTGTTTTTTCAATAGTTGTTCTACGGACCGGAGGTATATCCAGACAAGGATTAAGCGAAGGTCGTTAACACCTTTTAACTTCGGCTCTTCTTTTATATCGGGAAGTTTGAAACCGTAAGCGATTTCGAGCATCCAAATAAAGTCAACCCAATCGCCTTTATAATCGCATATCTTGGGGGTTATGATAACTTGTTCGAGTTGCTGTTCTATGGCGTTAACATTAACCTCTACCGGCGTCTCGAAGCCCATCGCGCCGACGTAATAAGATGCTTTGATTTTTGCGCCGCCATAATCGTAAACTGATAGCTCTTTACATTTATCTCCCTCTTTCGGCGATATCGCGTTTTGTAACCGCTTAAAATTATCGTAGTTATCGACTTCCAGCGACTCCCATTCCGACAGGTGGAGCGAACCGTTTTCGAACCGTCTCTCGAACGTATCAACGTCGGGCATTATTCGCTGTCCTCTCCGATATCGCCGTCGTCTTCTATCGTGTTTTCGCCTTCTTCGGCTCCTTCGTCGTCTTTAATATTCCTTCCGCTAATCCAAGCTTCGAAAATATACGCAAGGTTGTCCTCGATATTACCCTTTTCGTAAGCCTTCTTAATATCATCTGCTTTAACGCCCTCTTCTCCTGCTAGGATGTACTCGTGGATTAACGGCGCTGTCTCGTAGATGAACTTCAGGCACAACAGTTCGAAAGCGTCGCCATCGTTTAGCGGTTCGGCGTCTTCGACCCCCTTCGTATACGGGGCATAGATAACGCCTTCGTCCTTCTCGCCCACCATAAAGTAGGTATGGCCGACGGCCAGGTCGCGGGCGCTGTCGTTGAAACAACCCGCGACCATCTTGAATAGGTTTAAGGCAATCCGTTTGGTTTCAGGATAATCGTCACTATAGTAACTCTTTATAATTTCGGCGTCGGGATACATCGGAATGAAGGCGAAGCGGCGGCGCAACGCATAATCTAACATAGCAATTGACTTATCGGCGGTGTTCATCGTCCCGATAATATATAGGTTCGGCGGGATGGTCAGGGTGGTCGAACCGTCTATCTCGTACGGCGTTTCGACAGGCTCGCCCCGGTATTCCAAACCGTATATCAGTTCGCCGAAGACTTTGGAGATGTCTGCCCGGTTGATTTCGTCTATGATGAGGATAAATGTATTCGGGTCAGTATTGCTATTAATCGCTCGTTCGTAATCCGCATTAGCACGGGCGCACATCCGGGCGAAGATTTTATCCTGTGGCTCGAAGGATACGCCTCCGTCAGCGGAAGTCGCGACTAAACCGCGATCGATATCCTCATAGGTGTAGGTGGGGTGGAATTGGATGAGTTCCCAACGTTCCCCCGCTTCTTCCTCTCCAGTTTCGCTTTTTACGAGCTTTTTCGATACGTACGTCTTGCCAGTCCCCGGAGGCCCGCATAGGATTATTTGGCGTTTTGCTTTGAGGTTTTCGACAGCTCTCTCTAACCCTATATCCGTGCTTTCAACGTTCATTTCGGTTCCTTTTTTCTTTAATTCTTCTAGCACGAAATCGCATTTCTTAATGATTTCCAGTATCTCTTCTTTATCGTTTTCGGATACATCGTTTTCCAGTTCAGGTTTATGAACTTCTATAGCGTCGTTTAGAATATTACACGCCTTTGTGTCGTCAATATACGTAAAGTTTGGTTGGGGTATAGTCACATCTGGGTTATGCGTATGTTCTTCCCTTGATATCTCTAAAATACCCATAGAAAAGAACCGAGTTGACCATTCGGGACTACCCGCGAACCGGTATTTCTGTTCGTCCGTAAAAGCGGCTTTAAAATAAAAGCCTACTATATATTGCTTTTCGTTTACCCCTCGTGATGCTACGAAAATTAGATTACCGTCTTTAAACCTTGTCGGCCTTATACGTTGCGGATGTTGGAACCCTCCGTTTTTATACGTACCGTCGAAAGTATATCCTTCAGTACAATATACGTTACCTTTTGTTTTACATTCGACTTCCCAGTTTTCTTCGGGGCCTCTCATAGATACGCATAAAGGCGTAATACCAGAATTAGCGCCTGGGCAAACCTCCCCATTCCAAAATCCGTCATGCCAACACACGTTCACGAGTAAATGGTTTACCATATCTCCTCCTTCTCCGATATCGCCGAATACCCCAACGGCGTATTCGTGGCTTTTATGGTTCTTCCTAAAATATAAATATATTAAATATACGAAGACCTGTACATCCATCATATCTATTTTAGGGTCATCGCTCCACGCCGTATTATCCGGTTTGTAACTCTCTAGTAAATCCCTAATCTCCGGCGCAATCTCTGAAAACATTACATATTTTTCGACAGGCCTACCTTTGAATTCAGCCCCTTCTACGAAGTTCGAACAGAACTCGCGCATATAGTCGCGTTTATATACCAAGAAATCATCAGGGTATTTATACGCTACAAATAGCGTACAAAGGTCGTACTGGAGATCACCCGCCCCCGTTCTTTCGGCTAAAACATCAAAACCTTTCCTGAATCTCCCGAGTTTTTTTCCGATCCCATCGCTATTAAACAAAAGGTCAATAAACAAAGGCGCAATCTCTTCGTTACTCAAATACTCGTTTTCTACTATATATTTGAATCGTTGATAAGGAATATTGTGAGTAAGGTTAATTATCGCCTGTTGATTTTCCTTATCAGTTAGCCAGTTGAACAGTTCTTTTTTAAACGAGCTTGATTCGATATTATCTCTCTTAAACAGTTTGTCTGTCGCCGAGTAGAGCTTCTCTTTATACTCCCGCTCCTCATCCCAATAATCCTCGGTCTCGTAGAACTCGATAAACCGTTTGATATACGGTTGCAGCTTCTCGTTATCCAGTTCCATTGCGTCCACTCCTTATTTTAATTATGGTTCGCGGTATTACTGGGTCGTGGCTACTATTGGATTAGTTTCCTCCTCCATTAACCCGTACGGAGATTACCACCATCGTTCTTATACTTCAAGAGGATTTACCCGCGCGGAAAACCCCGTTTCCCCTTGAACGACCGCGGTAAATATGATAAATTACCGTCGCGAAAGCAACGGCGGGCGGCTAGCTCAACCAGGCAGAGCAACTGACTCTTAATCAGTAGGTTATAGGTTCGATTCCTATGCCGCCTAAACCGTAAAGGCGAGCCTATCGGCTTGCCTTTTCCCGTTCCTTTTCTTATTATCGAAACTATGAACTCCCGGAAGCTCGTTCTTGCGTCCACGTCGCCCAGGCGCCGCAAGCTTATGGCCGAGGCGGGGCTGGAGTTCGACGTCGTCGCGCCCCGATACGCCGACGAGGAGAACACCGCGGCCGACGAACCGGCGCGTCTCGTCGAACGGCACGCGGCCGCGAAGGCCCGGTCCGTCGCCGGTGACCACCCGGGCGCCCTCGTCGTCGGCGCCGACACGATAGTTGTCGTGGACGGTACTATACTTGGCAAACCGGCAGACGAGGCGGACGCGGAACGGATGCTCGCGACCATCGCCGGCCGGGACCATCTCGTTTACACCGGCGTCGCCGTCATAGACGTGGATACGGGGACCGCGGAGATAGATCACGAGGTAACTAAAGTAACCGTACGTCCCCTTACCGCCGACGAAATCGCCCGCTACGTCGTCACCGGCGAACCGTTGGACAAGGCCGGCGCGTACGCTATTCAGGGGATCGGCTGTTTTATAGTCGAGCGGATCGACGGCGATTACTTCAACGTCGTCGGGCTTCCGATGGGTCTTCTCGCCCGGCTCCTGAGGGGGTTCGGATACGAGGTTTTATAGCTCGTCTTTACCGTGGACGTCGAAAAGCTGAAATCACTGGTCGAGAAGATTAAGCGCCCGTTGGAGACGGCCCGGCGTCTGGGCGCGCGCGGCGAAGGCGTCGTAAAGGACCTGGACGCGAGGGGCGCCGCGTGGGCGCGGGAAGGCGAAGAAGCCGCCGAAGGCCGGGCCCGCGCGCTCTTCGGCGAGCTGGCCGGCGTCTTCGAAGAAACGGAAACCGGTTTCGCCGAGAAGGTCGCCCTCGCGGCTAACGTGATAGTGGAACTCGAAGTCGTCCTGTTCGGAGCGCCGGAGGGTTCCGCTGAACTTGCGGACGTTACGAAAACTCCGAAAAAAGCGAGGGGGAAGAAACCGGCCAGGCCGTTGAAGCACGATACACAAGTCAAGTTCATTAAAGGCGTGGGGCCGCGGCGCGCGGCCGACTTCGCGGCCCTGGGCGTCGAGACCGCCGGCGACCTGCTCCGTTTCTTCCCACGTACGTACCTGGACCGGTCCCGCCTGAACGCCGTCAATACGCTCCGGCCCGGCGACGACGCCTGTGTGGACGTCGTAATCAAGGACATTAACGTCGCTAAGCCGCGGCCCAGGCTTACCATCGTAGAAGCCATCGGCTCGGACAACACCGGCTCGATTATTCTGAAGTGGTTCAATCAACCCTGGGTGGCCGAAAACCTTGCGGCCGGCGACCGGATAATGGTCTCGGGTAAGGTTCGCGAGTACCGGGGTATGGAGTTGAGCGTCGCCGAGTACGAGGAGTTCGACCCGGGCGCCGACCCCGAGTCCTTCGGCGCGATTATCCCCGTTTACCCGGCGAAAGGAGTCCTGAAGCAGAAGCTTATCCGTAAAGTAGTAAGAAAGGCCGTCGACTCGCTGGCGGAAAGCACGCCCGACCCGGTTCCGTCGGCGGTCTTGAAGCGCAGCGGTATGCCGTCGCTCGCCGACGCGATTTGGGCGGTTCACTTTCCGGAGACGTCGGACGCGGCGTGGGCGGCCCGGCGCCGCTTCGCGTTCGAAGAGCTGTTGACGATGGAGCTAGGCCTGGCGCTTCGCTACGCCGACGGGCGCCGGCGAACCGG
Organism: uncultured bacterium; assembly: GCA_965371065.1. Classification (GTDB taxonomy): domain Bacteria; phylum RBG-13-66-14; class B26-G2; order WVWN01. Next base: position 1,576 of record CBDUXC010000015.1, on the reverse strand, counting down.
CCCGGTTATCAAAACGAAAGGTACGCTGCGGTCGCGCGTTAAGTTACCGTTCGACCTTACGGCGGCCCAGAGGCGGGTCCTCGCCGAGGTAGACAGGGACCTGGCCGCGCCGTTTCCGATGCAGCGGCTTCTCCAGGGCGACGTCGGCTCGGGCAAGACGGTGGTCGCTTTCCTTGCGATGCTCTCGGCGGTGGAAGCGGGTTACCAGGCGGTGATAATGGCGCCTACCGGCCTGCTCGCCGAACAGCACTGGCGTACGATAAACGACCTGGCGGCCGGCGTAGGCATCCGCTGCGAACTCCTCACCGGCGCGACGCCGTCGAAGGTCGCGACGCGGATAGTAGACGAGCTGGCGGCGGGCGAACTCGAGACCGCCGTCGGTACCCATTCTCTTATCCAGGAGCGGGTCGGTTTCGCCCGTCTTGGTCTCGCAGTAGTGGATGAGCAGCACCGCTTCGGCGTCGTCCAGCGCGGCGCCCTGGGGGAGAAGGGCGCGCGCCCCAACGTCAAGGGCGAGCGCCCCAACGTTCTGGTGATGACGGCGACGCCGATACCCCGGACCTTGGCCCTGGGGTTGTACGGCGACCTGGACATCTCGGTCCTCGACGAGATGCCGCCGGGCCGCGGCGCCGTCGAGACCGTCTGGTTGGCGGATAACGAACTCGAAACGGCGTACGCTACGGTCCGGGACGAGTTGGCGCAAGGGCGACAGGCGTACGTCGTATACCCGCTGGTCGAAGAGACCGAGAAACAGGAGCTAAAGGCCGCGACGGAGATGTTCGAGCGCCTGAGCGGCGGTCCGTTCGCCGGCTACTCGGTAGCTCTGGTCCACGGCCGGATGAAGGGCGACGAGAAGGAACAGGTGATGAGAGGTTTCCGCGACGGAACGGTGGACGTTATCGTCGCGACTACCGTAATCGAAGTCGGTATCGACGTAGCTAACGCGACGGTTATGCTGGTCGAACACGCCGACCGATACGGGCTTTCGCAGCTGCATCAACTGAGAGGCCGGGTAGGACGCGGCGCCCACCGAGCGCGGTGTATCCTTGTGTCGCCTGCGCAAGTAACCGACGACGCGCGGGAACGGCTCGAGACGATGGTCTCGACGACCGACGGGTTCTTGATAGCGGAGAAGGACCTTGAGCTTCGGGGGCCGGGCGAACTCCTTGGTACCCGACAGCACGGCGTACCCGACTTCGCGTTGCGAGCCCTCTTCCGCGACCGGAAGCTCCTGGAGATGGCCCGGGAAGAAGCGTTCGGGATAGTAGAGGAAGACCCAAAGTTGGACGACCCCGACCACGCCGGGCTGAAACGAAAGCTAATAGAAGAATACGCCGACCGCCTTAACCTGGCGGAGGTTATGTAAAAAACCCGCCTGACGGCGGGTTTCTCTTTCGTACCACATATATAATCGCTTACCAGGGTATACTGCTCATCCGCTCGTACAGTTCCCTAGTTATACCGCTCAGTCTCAGGAAGTTGTCCAGGCGCTGGACCTCGTACAATTGGAGCATCAGGGTAAGGTTCAACATAAAGGCCTTCTGGACCGAAGAAAGATAAGCTTGCAGTGCCTTTT
>CBDUXC010000014.1:0-12577 GCA_965371065.1 uncultured bacterium | reverse complement strand
ATAATGGCGGTACTTGCCGCGAAAAACGAAGAATCGAGTTGGGAATGGTTACCAGATATATAGCGATTACTTTGGCCGCCGTGGCCGCCGGGATATGCGCTTGCGACGTCGGCTTACCGTACACGGGCGAATCTCCGAGAACGCCCCACTCGCCTTCGCCCGAAAACGGCGCAAACGGCGTAGCGCCGGACGCGGTATTGAGCTGGCTCTGTGAACCCGGCGAAGCAAGCGGGACGCTGACGTATGATGTATACTTGGGGACGGAGAATCCACCGGCGAGGGTCGCGGAATCGGTAGCGGGTAACTCGTACGACCCGGGAGGTCTTTTCCCCGGGGCCGCGTACTACTGGAAGATAGTCGCTTACGAAGGTACCGGCGACGACCCCCTGGCGACCGAAGGGCCGATCTGGCATTTTAATATGCTAAACGGTCTATGGACGCAGGTAGACTCGTCTACGACCGCTGACTTAAACGGCGTCGTTTTTACCGATACGGGCGAAGGTTGGGCCGTCGGCGACGGAGGAACCATACTACGTTATGACGGCGTTTCATGGGCTTTAGTACCGTGGTCGAAGATATTAGACCTTAACGGTATCGCCCTATCCGGAAATGACGGCTGGGCGGTCGGCGAAAGTGGGACCGTAATCCGTTTATCTAACGGCACCTGGACCGACGAATCACTGGGGATTACGTCCAACTTGTACGACGTAGACCTGGCCGACGACGGCACGGGGTGGCTGGGCGGTGACGGGGGGACCATTTACAGGTTGGTTTCCGGCGCCTGGACGTCTGAAAACGTGAGCGATACGGTTAATATCTATTGCGTCGCAGTGTACGATTCGGACATCGCTTGGGCCGGCGGTTTAGTAAACGCACTATACGAGTGGACCACCGACGGTTGGTCGGAGGTGGACGTCCCGTCGTATAACCCACTACCGATTGACACGGCTTACCACGCGGCCGCCGCTTACGCGGACGGCGGCCCCGCCGTCTGGGCCGGTGGATACCGCGTCTATTTCTCGAACTCGGTCGGCGGCGAATGGACGTTCACGACAGCGCCGACTCCGTCGTCTATTAACGGCATACATATTAAAGACGGCGCGGATTACGGTTGGGCCGCCGGTAACGACGGTGCACTCGCTTTTTACAACGGTAATTCCTGGTACCTATACGGTGAAAGCGGGGTAACGGGCGATTTAAACGACGTATTCACAGTCGGGAAGGACGACGCTTGGGCCGTCGGCGACGGCGGCGCTATTTACCGCTTCTCGGCCGCAACGCCCTAAAAATCGAACATTCAGTAAGCTGAAGGCGACTATAACGGCCATCTTTTAAAACCCTAATAAGGACCACGCTGACGAAGGACTGCAGTAATAATCTGAAAGAGGATATTAAAACCCAGCCAAAGAAACCAGAAGCCGTTATAAGCACCCCGCCGGGAGGGGATACCGCCGTAATGAGTTCGCAGTAACAAGCGTTTAGACGGTGAAAGGCTAAACCTATCGGAGCGTATTATACAATACCCGGGCCCTTACAAGCCCTTACACACACTCCGCAAATATGGTGCCCTACGAGGTGTTTTTTAAACCACCGGAGCTTCTCTTTGCATTTTTCCAGGTCGAGGTCCCCTCGGGTTTCGCCAATAGCACCCGCCGGGCATAAAGGAACGCACTCGCGGCAGTCGCCGCAGTCGCCGTCGATAGGCGAGCTCTCAATCAGCGGCATATCGGTAAGTATCGAAACCAGGCGGACCGCAGCGCCGAAACGCAGGGTTACGAGCAAGTTGTTTCTACCGATGAAACCGAAGCCCGCCAGGCGGCCTACCTCCTTGTGGGAGATACGGCCCGCCAAGTTCTGCCAATCCACTATTTGAGACGCCGGGACGTGAAGCGACTTGAAACCGGCTTGCTCCACGTACGAAACGACACGGGCGGCTGTCTGGTCGAGGAAGGCGTTAACAGTGCGGTAATGGTAAGCGTATATTTTGGTAGGACTGTCTTCTATCGTGTCCAGGACTCCGCTGCTTAATACTGCGCCTACGCTGACTACTCGCGAATACCCCCCGGAATCTTCGCCGTCGAGGGGTACGGGCGCGATGCCGAATAACGCAGCCCCGGCCGACAGGACCAGGGCTTCTAAAGTTTCGGTATATTCGCGTGCCGAACTTTTGTTGTTTTTCTTTCTATCGCTGTCCATAATTCTACGGCGGCTGACGTTCACCCGCCGTCAACTCGCTACGTACGGTCTCGATACGCGCGACCACGCCCTTGTCATACAGTGCGTGGTTCTCTTCGTCTATCGGGAATTCGAATACGTCGTCCCCAACGGTATACTTACGAACTCCACCGTTAAAACGTCCTCCGGACCTATCCAGTATTACTTCGTAAACGATTTCGTCGGTTCGTCGCGACACCGAGAGGAAAACCCACCCGGGTTCTATCCAGTTTTGGTTAGATTCGTAGCCGACGGCGTATCGACCCCTTTCCAGAGCAACTGCGAATATATCCACGTTCGACCGACCTGCCGCAGCGAAAATAACGTCCGCCCCGGCGCTGTACATACGTTTGGCCACCCCGACGGCTTTCTCCGTGTCGGCCGGCGCCTCGAAATCATCTCCTAAAAACGCAATGTCGGGTTTCTTACCGGCGAAATCATACAAAGCCCGCGAAAACCCCCTTGACAGCTCGCGGGTCGGCGCGTCTTCACGACCGCCGATAAAACCGAATTTACCCGTCGGGAAATACGCGGCGGCGGCGGCCCCCGCAATGTATCCGGCGTCCTCATAGGCAAACGTTAACGCTAATACGTTATCGGTTCCATCTGTACCGTCGATTATAACGAAATCGACGCCCGGGTTTTCGGCGGCGTACTCGAATACGGTGGTCTCTAAAGGGGTTGCCGCAACTATTAAAAGTTCGGCGCCGTCGGATATTAACTCCTCCACCGCTTTACGGAATTCCGATTCAGACGCGGGCTCTCTGTAATTTACCCCGACGTCAAGTTCCTCGATAGCCCGTTGGCACCCGCGCCAAATAAGGGCGTTTTTACCTTTATCGTCCCTTCCACCGACATCCATTACAACGCCTACGTTCAGGGCGTCGTCGCGTTCCGGTTTCTTTCCGCAACTACCGCCTACGAGCGAAAAAAAGCCGACGCTCACGATACAAATCGCGACCATTAATAAAACTATATCGGGTTTCTTCTTACTCATAAAATATCGATTATTAAATCGGCATGAAAAAGGGCATTAAAATAACCCGACAGCGTATCTAACAGTCGGCGATTCTATTGTACGATTAAATACCGTTTTAAAAGGCCTAATATTTCATCGATTCCTTACTCCCCCCGGATCTCTTCCAATACCGACCTAATATGCTTGGCGCTCGCGCCCTCGGGGTTCATTTTCAGGAAATCGGAGAAATATTGAATCGCATGGTTTTTCATACCCAACTTCTTATAAATACACCCTAGATTGTAATTAGGCCATGGGTAATCCGGGTTCTGCTCGCGGGCTAATTTATACTTCACTATCGCTTCGTCGTAGCGGTCGAGCTGTTCTAATACATAACCGTATCTATTATGGGCGTACGCGTCTTCCGGGTTGAGCTCTATTGCGCGAGTATATGCTTCGATCGCTTCCTCGAAATCTCCTCTATTCGCGTAAGCAAGGCCTAAATGATAATGTACCCAACCGATATCCGGTTTTAGTTCTATTGAACTCGCGAACTCGGCGATGGCCTGCTCAAGTTTGTTTTCGTTATAATATTTTATGCCAAGTTCGAAATGGCGACGCGCTTCATCCTCGCCCATACCTTACCGCCTAGTTTTGGAAAAGTTTTGAACGCGCGAATATAACAACGCAAGTAATCGATGTCAAGGAATTACTACTTCGCAGCTCGCAACTTTTTCGATTTCGCTTTACGCCTTCGGCTCCGTGTGTTATAGACTACTTCTCCGGCGGAGTTATCGATGGCTAAAGTACTATTCGTATATAAAAACGTTACGCTGACCGAACCGATGGGGATATTATACCTGGCGGCCGCCCTTAGCAGCGCCGGGCACGAAAGCCGGCTCGTCCTTTCGGACAGAGAGAACCCGTTTAAAGCGGCCGAAGAATTCGGCCCGGACGTTCTCGCGTTTTCGACAACTACTGGGTTTCATCACTATTATGTAGATTTAAACCGCCGCCTTAAAGCAGCTTACGGTAAACCGGGGCTATTATCTATCTTCGGCGGGCCTCACTGCACTTTCTTCCCCGAGATGGTCGAAGACGACGGTGTGGACGTCGTTTGCCGCGGCGAAGGCGAAGAAGCCATCGTAGACTTGGCCGACGCGGTTGGCTCGGGCGGAGATATAACGAACATACCTAACCTATGGGTTAAATCCGATGGTAGTATATATAAAAACGAAGTTCGCTCGCTGATCGAAGACCTCGATATTCTCCCTCACCCCAAACGCGATATAATCTACGGTATCGACCCGTATATGCGTAATGTAACGATGAAGCATTTCATCAACGTGCGGGGGTGTCCGTATCTATGTACGTACTGTTTTAACCACAAGTTCAACGAACTGTATAAAGGCAAAGGGAAGGTAATACGCTATCGTTCGGTTGACGACGTACTGGCGGAAATAAACGAGGTTCGGGCTTCCTATCCGCTCGAGTTCGTTCGATTTCTTTCGGATAACTTTACGATGGATAAGGGGTGGACCGCCGAATTCGCGGAGCGTTACCCCGAAGAAATAGGTCTTCCGTTTCATTGCCACGTCCGGGCCAACCTCATTGACGATAAAACGGCATGGAACCTCGCCCGAGCGGGCTGTGTCAGCGTTATGATGGGTATAGAAACAGCCGATGGACACTTACGAAACGAAGTAATGAAACGGAATCAATCCGACGAAACGATAATCGAAGCGTGTGCACGCTTACGCGAAAACGGCATCGCCGTTTACAGCCAAAATATATTATCCTTACCGGGTGAGACTTTCGACATGGCTTTGAAAACAGTTGATTTAAACGTTAAATGCCGACCTGCGTTTGCTTGGGCCAGCATCTTTACGCCTTATCCAGGTACCGGACTTGGTACATACGCCATCAAACACGGTTACTTTGACGGGAACTATGACCGCGTACTGCAAACCTACCACGTCCGTCCGGTAATCCGGTTTGATAACCGGCGCGAGCGCTCGATGATAACCAAGCTTCATAAGTTATTCGGGCTCGCCGTAGAGTTCGGCTTCATTAGGCGCCGCTTACGGACCCTATGCAAACTGCCCTTTACGCCCTTATATATGCTGTTCTTTAAGCTCTGGTACGGTTATGCGAACCGTTACCGGATATTCCCCTACCCTGTTAAGCCCCGCCAATACCTGGCGGGCGTGCTAAGGTTCTTCCGTAAAGACGAATCCTAACTGATTGTAAACTAAACGGTTATCGCAACCGTTGCTTGCGTAACCGTTTACCGTCGCGTACACGACTTGCAAAACGGACGTCCGTCTGCTATACAATCCGCCTGATAAAGGGTAGCGCTTAATTCAGGTTCATCAAAAAAGGCAACTGCTTATGAGAATAATAAGAGCGGCTCTTTTGGCCGGAGTATTTACGGTTACTTTATCCACGTTAATCGCAACGCCCGTGTCGGCCGAAACGTGCTTGTATTGCGACGGATCCGGCCAAATAGTATGCGCTTATTGTAAAGGCGCCGGTACCGTCGATTGCAACTACTGCGGCGGCGACGGTTACGTTACGTGCGACTACTGCGACGGTACGGGGCGCATCCGCTGTTCAGAATGTTTCGGCAAAGGCGTAATCAAAACGGACGGCGGGACCGAAACCTGCGAAGTTTGCGGCGGGAAGGGCAGTATCGCGTGCGAGTACTGCGAAACCGGCCAAATGGCTTGCGAAGTGTGTCTTGGAGTAGGCACGTTGCCATGTACCGTTTGCAACGAAGTGGGATACGTGGGTTGCGCCGTATGCGAAGGTACGGGCGTGGTAAACAAACAATAAACGTCGGCGCCGTAAAATACCGGCGTTCCGTAAAACGATATTGCTCCATACAAAAAGCGCTAAACCGCAGTTACGCTACCGTTCGCTACCATATAGCGGTTGCCCTCGAAGTGTTCCAATCTACGGGTGGTCGTTACCCAAACCTGCTCCGCGGCTGATACAGTCTCGGCCAGGTGTCCTACCCTATCGCGGTCCAACTCACTAAACGCATCGTCGAGAAGCAACAGGGGGGCCTCGCCGAGGTTTTCGGCGACCGCCCGGAACTGGGCCAACCTCAAAGCCAAGACGATGGTCCTCTGCTGCCCCTGGCTCGCGAACCGACGGGCGTCCAAACCGGATATTCTAAACCCTACGTCGTCCAGGTGGGGCCCGATTAATGTCCTCATAAAACGCTGTTCGTCTTCGGCCCGTGCCAACAGGGCGCTTTTAAATACGTCAGGGTCTTCCGCGCCCGCCGTGTTCGGACGGTATTTTATTTCCAGCTCTTCACCGTCGCCGGTCAACGCCGCGTAACCCGAAGCCGCGTCCCCGGCGAGTTCGGCGATTTTTTCGGCGCGGGCCGCGACTAACCCGGAGCCGGCTTCAACCATCGTCTCGGACATCGCGCCGTACTCGGGTCTGGCGAACGCCGAACCGCTGTACGACCTTAGCAGGGCATTACGTTGGGACAGCGCGTCGTTATATCTTTTTAGAAGATAAATATACCGCCGGTCGTACTGGGCAAGCCAGTGATCCAGGAACCGGCGTCTGAGAGCCGGCGGCCCTTTCACTATCTCCAGGTCATCGGGATGGAAAGCTACGGCCGGAAGGGTACCGGCGTAATCTACGAGTTTAGGAACACGATTACCGTTATACGAAGCCCGTTTTTCGGGCGTTCGTAAGTCGTATTCCAGAGCGAACGAAACGACCCCGTCGCGGCCGACGGCTTCGGCCCGGACCAACGTGCTCGTCGCGCCGCGGGAAACAACGTCCCGGTCGCGCCCGAGCCTGAAAGACCGACACATGCTCAGGAAATAAACGGCTTCGAGCAGGTTCGTCTTACCGGCGCCGTTAGCTCCTTCGAAAAGCAGAACGCCGGGGGGTAAATCCACGGATAAAGCCCCGTAATTTCTGTAATCATCGAGGTATAATCTCGTAATACGCATTCGGACCCGACGGCGGTGAGAAAAAACTCCGCCTAATCGGCCTTAAATTACTACGGTTAACGGAGTTCGTCAAATGATTATTGACCGTTTCAGCGAGGGAAATAATTAGAGCGTAGCAAACTACTTGACTTGCCCGACGCGGTTGAATATAATAAACGCGTAGCCGAAGTGGCGGAACTGGTAGACGCGCTAGGTTCAGGGTCTAGTGAAGGTAACTTTGTGGGGGTTCGAATCCCCCCTTCGGCAAAGTCGAAAGCCGCGCCGGTGCGCGGCTTTTTCGTATAAAGAATAGGCTTAACGTTGATATTTTAATGTTGGAAATAGCCGGCCGATACGCTATAATCACTCCGTAAAGTACTAAATCTTTCGTGGGATTCCCCTCGGTTCACGGGAGCGTTCAAATATGAAACGGGCTTTCGTTATAATATTCGTAATTGCGGCGGCAAACGCGGTCGGTGAAACTTCGACGTTCGACCTGCTTAATAGGGCCGCCATCCTGTTCGGCGACAGCGACTTCCGGGCCGCTGCTTCCGCATACGAAGAAGTACTTTTACTTGAAAAGGATAATGAAGACGCGCTGCTGGGACTGGCAAGGTGTTACGAAAACCTCGGGGAGAAGCAGCAGGCCCTTGGATATTACGAGCGTTACCAGAAGAGCGTGGGAGAAAACGTTGAAACGACGTACGAAATAGCTCGTCTTAACGAAGAACTGGGCTTTTATACCGCCGCGGTAACCGCGTACGAAGCGATCGTAAAAATGGACGACGGGGAACGCGACGCCTGGCGAAAGTTGGCCGACCACTACGCGGAAGACGGAGATGTAAAAAAAGAAGCCGACGCGATCGAGCACCTTATCGATTTGGGCGCGGGCGGTCCCGACGAACGCTTCAGGTTGGCCTATATCTATGAAGTGGAATTAAAGGACTTTGATAAAGCGATTGACGAATACGAGCGCTTGCTCAGGGAAGACCCCCGGCACGTCGAAGGTCATAGGCGCGTGGCGGAACTGTATCTCGCGACGAACCAACCGGTCAAAGCGCGGGAGCATTTCGAAGAGCTCTCGAATTTAGAACCGCGGGGCGCCGAGAATTATATTAAATTGGCCGAAATCCGTTTAGCCGACCAGGACGTCCGCGGCGCCATCGCCGACTTGAAAAGGGCCGTGGACCTGGACGAACGGAACGGTTACGCGCTCGCCCTTCTCGGCGCTCTTTATAACAAAGAAGAAAAATACGCGAAGGCCGAAAAAACCCTGGAAAAAGCCGTTGACGCCGGCCGCGAAGAGGCCGAGGTGTATTCGGAACTGGGGATCGCCAGGCTGAACCTGGGCGACGACGACGGCGCCGAAGGCGCTTTCAAACGCGCACTCGATAAAGAACCCCAGCTTATACCGGCCCTTGAGAACCTGGGCGTATTATATTACCACGCAAAACGCTACGACGACGCGTATTACAATCTGGGCAAGCTCGTAAAGCTGGAAAAAGAAAACGTTCGCGGCCAGCTCTATTTCGGTTTTACGGCCGCCGAACTCGGGTACGACGACGAAGCCATAGACGCTCTAAACATCGTGATAAACAAAGAGCCGTCGAACGTCGACGCCAGGATAACTCTCGCGGAGGTGTATCTTACCGGAGAGAAATTGAAAGCCGTACGGAAGGTTTTAAATGAAATCGGAACACCCGAAAAAAGGGCGGACGAAATATACTATTACATGGGGTTGGCGGCGGAAGGATTAGGAGACTATCAAACGGCGATAGAAGACTTCCGTCGGGCAATTAACGAAAACCGTCGCTTATACGAAGCGTATCTGGGTATGGGGCGCAGCGCGGAAGCGGTCGAAGATTATACGACGGCCGAGTCGGCGTACGCCGACGCGACTTCGCTGGAGCCGTCGCGTATCGAAGCGCCTTTAGCGCTCGGTTTGCTTTTCGAACGCTTAGGCGAATACAGCAACGCGATCCGTTACTACGAACGGGCGTCCGCCGCCGCCGAAGACCGTATCGAACCGTACCTGGGTTTGGGCAGATGTTATCTTGAGAAAAAGAACTTCGGAGCGGCCGAAAAAGCCCTCAAAAAAGCGGTGGAAATAGACGACGAAAGTTTCGACGCGCACTATTATCTGGGAAGGTATTACAAAGCCGAGGATAAACGACCCGAAGCTATAAAAGAGTTCGAAGAGGCCGTATGGTTGGTTCCGGAAAGCGTCCCCGCTCGCGTCGAACTGGGGTATATGTACTTATTGGAGGAAAAGTACGTTGAGGCTACACCGGTCCTGGAAAAAGCGGTGGCTCTCGACTCCAAAAATTTCGACGCGAATACTTATTTGGCGGTAACGTACGAGAACCTAGAGAGGTACCCGGAAGCGATAAAATACTACAAAGCGTCGGTGCGGCTGGAACAGGAAAACATATCCGTAAAACGAGGACTCGGTTCCTGCTTCCGTCATATACGTAAATTCGACGAAGCCGTCGTAGTGTGGGAGGACGTACTCGAACTGGACCCTGACACTGCCGAAGCATACGAAATGCTGGGCGACCTTTACAGAATAAAAGGCTCCGACGCGAAGCGTTGGCATAATTACGACCGCGAGTTCGAGTGCTACGAGGTCGCCACCGATTACTACAGGGACTTCCTCGATATCGAACCCCACGCACCCGAGAGAACCTTCATCGAACAATTTATTAAGGGGTACGAACACTACCGACTACTCCGCGTGGAGGAACGCGAAGAGTTTACCTTCCTCACCGAATGGTAAAATCGCTCCCGAGAATATTCCCCGCCGCTTTTCTCGTCCTGGTTTTTTTTGCTGCGGCGCCCGTAACCGTTGACACGCCGGCCGAAGCCGATTCCCTCTCGATACCCGGCGAACAACGGCCATTTACCAGTGTCCTGAGGCAACCGGAAACGGATCCCGAAGAAACCGCGGTCTGGGAAGCCAGGATGTTCCAGGCCGGACGTTATACCAATTTATCGCATATCGTATCGCTCGCCTTCGCTCTTGCGCTTCCCGGTTTAGCGCTCGCGTTTTATTTCCTGGGGTTCGATAAACGTATCTATCGACTTACGGGCGACCGGCCCGGGTTGGCCGGCTGGTTATCAGCGTTCGCTTTAGCTTTCTGGGTTTACGTATTAACCCTACCTTTGACGGCGCTGAGAAACTACTTACCCGCCGCTTACGGTTTATTATCGTACGATTTCTGGGAAGCGTTCGGCAAGTCCGCTTTGGCCGGTTTCGTCTTCGCGTTGGCCGCCGGTTTAGTACTTTCGGTTCTTACGGTCCTTATGCGGCGTTTCCACCGTCTCTGGTGGGGTCTTGCGTCGGCCGCCTTAATACTCGCGTTGGTGTCCGTCGGGCCGCTCTACCCGAGGCGTTTGCCCTTAAGCGGCGTTTCCGGTGAACCGATGGACGAAGGTAAAAGCGCGGAACTGGTCCGAAACCTGACCGAACCCGGCGTCGGCGATTCGCTAAGCTTGTTCGTCGATAATACCGGCAAGTTCTCCGACCTTATCTGGGCACGAAGCGGCGTCTTATCGAAAGAAGTAACAGTCAGCGACGGCGCCGTCGAAAACCTTACGCCGTACGAGTTGGAGGTGCTTGTAGCGCACGAGCTAGCGTACTTCGAGACGGGATACAGGGTCAACGGCTTTTTATTGACGGCTTTGGTAATTCTCGCCGTCTTATTTCTAACAGACTTGCTCGTCAGCCGCGTAGCCGGGGTCCTGCGGACCGAACCGCCGCCGGACCCGCGGGCGACGGCGGTATTCGCCGTAATCCTTCTCGTCTTTGCTATGCTGGCGGTCCCTATCTTAAACGGCTACTCCAGGTACATCGACCGGAAAGCCGACGACTACGCGATTAGGATTACCAGAAAGCCCGTAACCGCCGCGGAGCTTTATCGCAAAGAGGCCGCAACGAACCTGTCGGCGCCGCAGCCGAACGCCGTACTGCACTTGCTACTGGACTCGAGCCAGCCGCCCATCGACCGCATCGCTCAAGCCCGCGCGTTACGGCAAGAACTTGCCCGCTAACCGGTTACTTCCCCACGCAAAAGTTCGAGAATATTTCGGAGAGCACTTCGTCGGGCGTAATATCGCCCAGGAGGGCGCCGACGGATTTCGACGCGGCCCGTATTTCTTCGGCCGCCAGGTCCAGGTATCCGCCTGTCTCTATGTGGAGAACGGCTTTGTCGATGTGAGAGACCACCGCTAAAAGCGCGACTCGTTCACGTTCCGCCAGCGACACGGACGACGCGGGATTAAGGGTAGGGATTAACTTCAGCAGTTTTTCAATCAATAATCCTACGTTCTCGCCGGTAAGGGCCGAAAAAGCCAGTACGCCGCCGGGCGTGCTTGCTTCCGGCAGGTCAATTTTGTTATAGGCCGTTATAACTTCCGTCTCGGGTGGTCCCAGGTCCGGGGGTACTGAGCCGGTTCCCGGGTCCGTCGCGTCAACCACCCAGATTATAACGTCGGCGCGGGCGGCGAACTTGCGGCTCCGGCGGTCGCCTTCCGCTTCGACTTCGTTCGACGCGTCTTTAATAAGGCCGCAGGAATCGTTCAATCGGAACGGAACGCCATCGAACACGGCCGTACCCTCCACCCTGTCTGTCGTAGTCCCGGGCACCGCGGTTACTATCGCCCGGTCCTCGCCCAGCAACTGATTGAAAAGGGTGCTCTTCCCTGCGTTGGGCGGACCCATAATCGCGATGGAAACCCCTTCTCTCGCAAGTCGCCTAGGGACCGCGGATTCGGCGAGATGGCGCGCAAGAGCAGTAGTTTCTTTAAGTAGCTGTTCGACCGCCGGCGGGTCGCATTCTATCTCGAAATCTATATCCGCTTCGACGGCCGTCGCCGCTTCGAGAAGGGCGGTTCTAATCTCGGCGAATTTGGCCGAAAGCTCGCCTTCCATCCGGGCGGCGGCGTCGCGCCTCGCGAGTTCCGTTTCCGCCGCCGTAATGTCGGCGACGGCCTGGGCTTGTACAAGGTCCATCTTACCGGACAACAAAGCCCGCCAGGTGAACTCGCCCGGTTCGGCCGGCCGCGCGCCGAGTCCGACGGCCGCTTCGATTACCTTGGCGACCACGGCCGGTCCACCGTGACACGTAATTTCGGCGGCGTCCTCGCCGGTGTACGACCCCGGCGCCGGGTAAAAAACGGCGACTACCCGGTCTATTACGTCTCCCCCGGCGATGATTTTTCCGGGAGTAGCTCTACGCGGTTCGGGGAGTCCGCGGTCGAATATACGGCTCAGGATATCCGCCGTACCCGCTCCGCTCGTCCGCACTATCGCAAGTGCACCTCGGCCCGGCGGCGTAGCCGCCGCGCCCCGAGTGTCGCTTTCCCCAAAAATTATGATAACTGTTAAAGAAAACCCCCGGGTAACCCCGGCGCCCACCCCACGTACGCGGTTGCGTTGGGGTGTTCG
>CBDUXC010000013.1:0-12844 GCA_965371065.1 uncultured bacterium | reverse complement strand
CCCGCTGTTCATATGCTTCATTATAGGTACGATAATGGTGTTCCAGTTCTTCGTACCCCACCAGTACTCGATTACTCTGTACCAGTACATGCTCCGGTGGCTCATTATCGTCCTGACGTTCGCGATGCTTCTCGGGATCGGTTCCATGATAAAAGTCCATTCGTATAAAATCAGGTTCAAGCGCGAGGGATGGGTTTACAGTATCGTGGCGTTGGTCGGGCTTGCTATGTCGATCATTACGGGGATGGCCGGCATCCTCGGTCGATTGATACTCGGGCCGGAGCGTATGGCCGAAGGCTTCTGGGGCGATTTTATGTTCACGTTCTTCAACTTGGGCATTGACTTGGGAAGCGGGTTTATGTGGCTCTACAGCTATATTCAGATCCCGATGCAGGCGACTATGTTCTCCCTTTTAGCGTTCTTTATTGTCTCCGCGAGCTTCCGCACTTTCCGGGCCAGGAGCCTGGAAGCGTTCCTGCTTCTCATCGCCGCGATTATCGTTATGCTCGGCCGTGTTCCCCTCGAAAGTATAGTCGGCCAATGGCTGCCCGACCTGGCCGAGTGGATTCTCGAATATCCCAACATGGCCGCGAAGCGCGGTATTTTAATCGGCGTCGGGTTGGGCGCCATGTCCACGGCGCTAAAGATAATCCTAGGTATCGAGCGGTCCTGGCTCGGCGGTACCGAGTAACTGCTTCGGTTTACCGGTTTTAACTACCGGAGGTGTCGTTTTGATAAAGCTACTCAATAAGTTCCTGAATTTGGACCGCCGCATCATTTTTATAATCGTCGGTATCGCGGTAATCGTGCCTTTCATTATCCCGCTGGGGCTAGGCGTAACCGCGTCGCCGCCGGTCGAACGCGTATACGACTTCATAGAAGAAGGGGCGAAAGAGGAGCCTAAAAAACCGATCCTGCTCTCGGTAGATTACGATCCGTCCACGCAACCCGAGCTCTCGCCTATGGCCGAAGCGATACTAATCCACTGCTTCCGGCTCGACATCCCGGTCATAATAACTTGTTTGCACCCCGGCGGACCCGGCCTGGCCCTTGAAGTTTCGAACAACGCGGCCGAGATGATGAACGCCGAATACGGCGAAGACTACGTTTTTCTCGGGTACAGCGTCGGCGGTTCGATAGTTATGCTCTCGATGGGCGAGAACATAAGGCAAATTTTCCCGACGGACTACTACGGGACGCCAGTAGACGAATACCCGATAATGCAGGGCGTTGAAAACTACGACGATATCCACCTCGTGATTTGCCTTTCGGGGAGTACCTACCCGGAGGTCTGGGTTGCTTTCGCACACGAACGCTACGGCGCGAACGTAGCCGCCGGCGTAACAGCGGTTATGGCCGCAGATTATTATCCTTTCCTTCAAACCGGTCAAATGGTCGGGCTGCTGGGCGGGCTCAAAGGCGCCGCCGAATACGAGAAGTTAATCGAATACGAAAAGATGTTCGGCAGAGTGGGTAACGGGATCAAGGGAATGGACGCCCAGACGGTAATCCACGTTTTCATCGTAGTTATAGTCATACTGGGTAATATCGCTTACGTCGTCAACTTAAGGCACGAACGTAAAGAGAGTTTGAAGTCATAACGACCCGACAAACCTAGCCTTCGCGACCGGAGGACGAGATGTTCTTGATAGATTGGTTGAAGCACGGGCTTTCCCACGATATATCGATATGGATCGCGGCGATGCTGACGCTGTGCATATACTCGTTCCTTTACAAGGACAACCCGTTTTACAAGTTCGCCGAGCACCTGCTCGTCGGCGTGTCGGCGGGTTACTTCTTCATAATCTACGTTTCCAACAACGCGATTCCGAACATGGTGGTTCCGTTGATAAGCGGGTTCGGGCAGCTCTTCCGTTACGGCCGTTTTACCGTGGACCTGTTGCCTTTAATTCCGGCGGCCCTCGGTATCCTTGTAGTAACCCGTTTCATACCCCGAATCGGCTGGCTTTCAAAATGGCCTATCGGTTTCTATATAGGCGCATATGCCGGCCTTACGATTACGGCCTCTATGCAGGCGTATATCCTTGCCCAATTATACGGTACTTTTATCGTGGGGAACGCCGGAACGCCGGCGCCCGTATTTTCCCTCTCCAGCGTCGGCCTGTTCTTTGCGGACCCGAGCTGGGGCGGTTTTCTCGGGACCTTTTCCGGTCCGCTTATGATCGTCGGCGTAATAACGACCCTGACGTACTTCTTCTTCTCGCTGGAGCACCGAGGGTTCGTCGGCGGCGTCGCGAAAGCAGGCATCATCTTCCTGATGATCGGCTTCGGCGCCAGCTTCGGCTATACCGTTATGGCTCGCGTCAGCCTCCTCATCGGCCGCGTCCAGTTCCTCCTCGAGGACTGGCTAGGGTTGATAAGTTGACCCGGTAGAAGGACCGATACGGAACGCAATCCCGCGCCACCGAGAAAGGCGCGGGTTCGTATTAGGAACTTAAACTATGGAAAGATACTCGGTTTACTTTAAGTGGTCTGCCGTTCTGTTATTTCTATACTCCGTCGTTACCCTGGCCGCCTGGGTCGCCCTAATCGCCGGAATGGGCTGGCCGCCGCTCTCGGCCGGTCCCGCATCGTCGGTCCAGACGCTGGATGCGTACGCGTCCGGCGGGATGGCCGCGTATAACGTATTGACGTACCTTTCTTTTTTCGTCGTCGTGCCGGCCCTTCCGGCGATGTTCCTGTTGTTGTGTAAACGGTCCCCGGGCCTGGCGACTTCCGGGTTAGCCCTGGGGGTAGTTTCGTACGTCCTGGCGATGCTTGACGTCTTCCTCGCGGCGGGCGCGGGCGCCGCGGCCGGCGGCTCGCTGGCCGAGACCGCGTTCGTCGGTACCCTAACGCGGGGCGACCTCACCCTTACGCTTGATTCTATCGCCGCGCAGTTCTTCGTTCCGTCGCTTTGGTTCGGGATACTCTTCGCGCTGGTGTGGGGGGTTGGTTATTCGCGGCTCGCGGGCGCGGCGCGGTGGGCCGGCGCCGCGATGCTCACGAGCGTTGTCTTCGCTTTCGTTACGTTCGCCGGGTTCTTCGTCGGCTCGGACCTTATCGCGAACCTGGGCGTGCTGGCGCAAACGGCCGCGACCGCGGCGGCGTTCGGGTTGGCGGCGGCCGCTCTTTTATCGCCCGGCAATTGTATTATTGAATAGACCGACGGATATAGCTTTGATAACAACCCCGCCTTGAAAGGCGGGGTTAATGCTCTGCGTGTGAAGACCTGTAAAGCCTTGTAGGCCCTCCGCCGGACGAGCCCGGCGGTTTCGTTACCCTATATATATCTTCTTGACCTCGCGCCGGCCGGTAAAGAAGTCGAACACCGCTCTAGTTACAATTATGGCCGTGAACATAGACGTCAGGATACCGATAGTAAGGGTTACCGCGAAGCCCCGGACCGGCCCGGTGCCGAACAGGAACAGGGCTATGCCGGCGATGAGCGTCGTTATGTTCGAGTCCAGAATAGTGATGAACGCCCGCTTGTAGCCGGTCTCGATCGACGCCCGGACCGTCTTCCCGGCGGCGCGCTCTTCCCGTATTCGCTCGTATATCAAGACGTTGGCGTCTATCGCCATAGCCACCGAGAGTATCAGCCCGGCGATACCGGGGAGCGTGAGCGTCGCGCCAATTGCGACCATCACGCCCAGCACGATAATCAGGTTGAGTATAAGAGCTATGTCGGCGACCAGGCCCGCCAGGTAGTAGTAGACGACCACGAGCACGATTACGATAAGGAACCCGACTGCCGCGGCCAGGACGCCGTTTCTTATCGAATCGCGGCCCAGGCTCGGGCCGACGACCTTCTCCTGGATGAGCCAGAGCTTCGCCGGTAGCGCGCCCGACCGGAGCACCAGCGCGAGGTCCGACGCTTCTTCACTGTCGAAGTTGCCGGTTATCTGGCCTTTTTCGGAGATGCGCGACGCGATGTTGGGCGCCGACTGAACGAAACCGTCCAGCAGTATCGCGAGCCGTTCGTTTATATGGCGCCCCGTAAGCTCCGAGAATATCTCCGCACCTTCGCCGTCCCACGTGAACTCGACGTCGGGCGCACCGTATTGATCGTATCCCAGGTTGGCGTTCCGTAAGTATTTACCCGTTATCTGCGTTTCTTCTGTCAGTATATAGACCCGACGGTAAGCTTCGCCCAGCTCGGCGTATACGTCGTCGTCGTCCTTGTTTATCGCGTTCGAGTAAGCGACCATATAGTCTTTCGGAACCAGACCCATCTCGGTCGCTTCGGCGAACATCTTCTTCACCTGGTCGTAGTCGGACTCGTAGAAGATGTAATCGGCCTTATAAAGAGTTATCCTTTCCGAAAGCGGAATTATAGGCGCTTTGACTTCTTTGGCGGCTTTCTTTTCGTCGTAAGACCTGGCCACCTCGCCCACCGGGTTGGCCGGGTGTATGAGTTTGAATTCCAGTTCTGCCGTGGTCCCGATGAGGTTTTTCGCCCGTCCCGGGTCCGATATGCCGGGGAGCTTTACGACGATGCGGTTGCTGCCCTCGCTCTGGATTTGCGGTTCGGTTACGCCCAGCTCGTCTATGCGCTTGCGGATAATCTCGACGGTAAGGTTGACCGCGTCTTTGAGCTCCTTGTTGGAAAGCCCGGTTTCGTCGACCTCGTACACAAGGTAGATGCCGCCCCTGAGGTCGAGCCCGAGCTTTACCGGGTCGTGGGGTAGTATCCGGCCGACCATCGCGATGAAGGCCGGCGTCTCGAATCCCGCGCCGCCGGGCCAGCCGATCCACAGATGCTCTTCCTCGTATTCGTCCACCCAATAATCGTAGAAACCGACAGTGGGCGCTACGAATATTACCGCGAGTACTACTACGACGAATATTATCGCCGCTCTAAGTTTTCCTCTAATTACGTCCATTGCCTCGGAACTCCGATTTCCTTATAGGTCGAGAATACGACGATTACGCGAACGGGTAAACTATTAGGGGACTTCCGCCTTTATCCCGTCAATGTACCAGGCGATCAGTTCTAAAAACGCCGGGAGAGAGCCCGAGCTTAAGAGTAACGCGATGTCCTCGGCTTTCTCCCGCGTCGGAACGTTTTCGATATTCACGTGGCCTTCGATCCGTTCCGCGACCTGGCCCTTGTACATTATGTAGCCGTCGAAGACGATGGCCAGCTCGCCGCCAACGTGCCGGGCCGTCAACCCGGCGAACTCCTGGCGCCCGGCCACGTCCAGGTCGAAGGTAACAATAGGACCGGCGACCGGGTCCTCGACGAAGACCGCGTCTTTGACTTCGTCAACGACCATTCCATCGTCGCTTAAAAGCAGGGCGCCTATGTTCCCGCCAGCCGGCCGCGTATAAGCAACGTTATAACCTTCCGGTAGGCTTAAGTCGGCAGCGGCGGTTCGGAACGCGCTTCCGTCGGTTTCCGCGAACCGTACGTAACCCCGCTCATCCACAGTGAAATCAACGTCGCCGGACCCTTTTTCCTCGAGAAGTTCGGGTAGCGTAAAGCTTTCGGCGACGGCCCGGAACTCCAGCAACGCCCAGGCCGCCAACACTTCACGCGCCCGGTCCGGGTCGGCGCAGTCGGTTAACGTCACGTCTATTTCGCCCAGCGCGCTTCCGCGCTCCACCTTCGAGCTCTTCGCCAACCCGGCGGCGCGTATCTTGAGAACCGGTATAAGTTCTTCCAGCGCCGTCGGCTTTTCGCTCTCGGTTACGCCGACGACCGTATACTGTAATAATACGTCGGCCGGGCCTTCGCCCGTGTATTCCGGCGGTTCGGTAGGACCCGTTTCCGTCGTCTCGCCGGTGGATACTTCATATCCCGGCGGTAACCCCGAACCGGCCGCCGCGGTCGCCGCGAAAAAGAGCGTTATTACCGCCCGCACGAACATCGCCGCGCATTATAAGGGACGCCTTTCGGTTTGTCAACGGGAAACGATTTAACGAAGTACGCTTATTCGGCGATGAATTCGCCGTATTTTACCAGCGTCTCGCCGGCTAATTCTCGGACTTCGCGTTCCAGAGCCAGAGCTTCGAGCCTGGCTCTGCCGCCGGACCGGAAGTACTTTTTTGAGCGAGAGTGGAAGTACCGAATTACGAAGAAATTTACCGCGGTAGCGGCGGCCGCCGAAAGGAACCACGCGACCATTATCTCGAGCGGCGAAAATACGTGGGACGCGACCGCGTAATAATAAAAGAAGGTACCGATAATGACACCGGCGACGACGGCAGCGAGGAGTAAGTATTTAGTTTCTTTCGGATAAAAAGCGACGTTACAAGTAACCGTTATATCGCAGTCCGTTTCTTTTACGCCGATTACCAACCGGAAGTGGATCGAGCTTCGGCGTACGTCAAAGTAGTACGCCGTATCCGCCTTTTCCGAATCGAGTTCGACTTCGCCGAATTTGGTCCGGTAGCCGTCTTCGCGCCAGGGACGGACGACTTTTTCGCCGATTTCGCGCAGGAACCCGGGTATCCCTTTTTCTTTGAAGAGCGCTATTTCCTTTTCTACTTTTAACCGAAACATAAGCGACGATGGACGGTAGAAGCCTGAAAGAGCCGCACGGGTTGTTATTTCTCACGCACCAGCCCGTGGGGACGGAAGACCGCGACGGCGACCATGAGCGCGCCGAATATCAAATAGCGGAAGTCGGCGACCAGTCGCAACAACTCCGGGAAAGCGCCCAGGATGACCGCGCCGACTATGGCTCCGGCAATACTACCCATCCCGCCGACGACCACCATACAGAGCACGATCGCCGACTCGAAGAAGAGAAACGAGTTGGGCGATACGAACAGGTTAAACCCCGCGAACAAGGCACCGGCGGCCCCGCCGATACCGCCGCCTATCGCGTACGCGATGGATTTGTAACGGGAAAGGTGAACGCCCATGCAGGCGGCGGCGGTCTCGTTCTCCCGGATCGCCAAAAGCGCCCGGCCGACGCGGGACCGCCGGACCCGGTGACAGACCAGCACCGTCAAGACGACCATCGCGAGCATCAGGAAGTACAGGCCGGTCCACCCGCCGCGGGCGAGATCGAAACCGAACGAGAAACCGAATATAGAAGGCGCGTCCAGGCCCCGGATACCCATAGGCCCGTTGGTCAACGATACCCAGTTAGCGAAAGTCATCCGTACTATTTCGCCGAATCCGAGGGTAACGATGGCAAGGTAGTCGCCCGAGAGCCGCAGAGTCGGCAATCCCCTCAGGATACCGGCGACCGCGCCGGCCGCGACCGCTACCGGCAGTACCGCCCAGAACGACCAACCGAAGTTAACCATTAAAAGGGCGGCGGCGTAAGCGCCGATACCATAAAAGGCGATAAATCCTAGGTCGAGGACTCCAGTGAAACCTACAATAACGTTCAACCCCAGAGAGAGCATAACGTAGATACCGATAAGTATAATGACGCGGAGCCAATATTGGTCGCCTATTATAAACGGTGCGACGGCAAATAGGACAAGCAGGAATATCGGTAGAACGAACCGCGTGCGGTCGAACAGGCGCCAGGCGCCGAATATGACCATCGTCATAATAATGAGACCGACGGGCAAATCGAGCAGCAGTACGCCCACGACCGCTACCGCGGCCGTAGCGCCGACGGCGCCAAGGAACTTCCGCGGGTTCTCTCTCCCCGATTTAAGATTCGCCGTCAGTTGCCCGGCGTCGGTTATTATCGCTGAAGCCATCGCCGTATTACAGTTCGTTATTCGCTCTCGTCAGCTTGCCCCTCGGGTTCGGTTTCGTCCGGTTTCTCTTCGGGTATACCGCCGTCCGCGTCTTTCAGCTTTTCGTTGAGCTTCGTTTCAAGTTCCTTCAAGTATTGGCGTCCGCCGGCGTGGAGTTGTCCCCGGCTAAAAGGTACGTTTTTCATAGATGGTTTTCCCGTATAACGTAGAGCGCCGTCGGCGCCTATTTCCCCGGGCGTTACCCGGACGTTCAGCACGCTTCCCGACTTCCACCCGGCGAACTCATACTTTCTTACCGCGTCCGACTCGAAGATTACGTCGCCTATAAGCCCGAACGGGTCATAGACTTCGACGGTGGTCAGCAGATTATCGTCCGGAATTTGGTCCGTAGGTTCCACGTAGAATTCCACCGATTCGTTTTCGCGGGCGCCGGTGAATCCCAACAGGTAACCGTCGGGCGACCAAGCGTACTCGCCGGCGAGCCGCGCCGACGCGATAGCAGTTTCCCTCTCGGTCCAAAAGAACTGAAGGCTGTATATCCCGTCCATTCCTTCGCGATAAGCGAGGAACTGGCCTAAAGGCGACCACTTGAAGTCGTCGACGTAGTCGGTTTCGAATATCGTACGCGTCTGTTTAAGGTCGGCCACGTGTAGGTTGCTAACGCCGTTTTCGTCGATTGTGTACGCCAGGTAGCGACCGCGCGGCCCTACGGCCACGGGGCCGCCGCCGGCCATCTTTATTTCCACGTCCCGGCCGGCGCCGAAGACGCGGAAGAACTCGCCGGGAACCCGGGCGGCCCAGGGCCCTTTTTCGTTTCTGTAGTCCACGAAGGCGCCCGACATCTCGGCCTTTCTAAGACACTCGATTACCTTTTTCGATTTCGTTTTCTTCGAGTAGGTGTACGCGTTTTTTGAGAAAGCTACGTCGCCGTACGCGACGTCGTCGAACCGCACCCAGCCCTTTATTTCGCCTTCGCCGACCTTTACCCAGGTGGTATCTCCTACCTTCTTCGCTTCGTTGTAAACGGTCAGGTGGTCGCCCAGTCCGAGTTCTGCTACGCGGTTCGAGTCGTCGCCTGGTTTCTTATGAATTGCCGCTTCTTCTGAAACGGTATAACAGTAAAGGTTGAACTGTTCGGCGGTAACGTCTTTAACCCATCCGGTTTCAGGTTCGCCTTCGTCGAGGCGTTCGCCGTAGTAGATACGGCGCGTATTGTTCGTAACACTATAAACGGCCGCCAGGTACGCGAATTCGCCCTTATTTAAAACGATCGCGGGCTCGACGTCCTTCGGGTTCACGTAGACCGGTAAGTCGGCGCCGACGACTCCACCGCCGCCGCGGTCAAGCGGTATGTATTCTTCGTCGCCGTAAAAACCGCCGCCGGGCGATTTTTCGCTCTCGCCGCCGCAGGATAGTAAAGTTACGCAGGCGATTATTAACGTTGTGATTACGGCTAATTTTGATTTGCCGTATATAATCATTCCGGGATTTACGTCCGTTTCGGTATCTGCTCGCCCAGAATACCGCTCGGGCGGTATATGAGCACTACTATCAGCACGGCGAAGGCTATCGCGTCCATCCACAGAGACGATATATACGCGCCGGCGAACCCTTCGGCCATCCCCAGGATGAGCCCGCCGACGAAAGCGCCGGGTATGTTCCCGATACCGCCAAGGACGGCCGCGGTAAAGGCTTTTAAACCCGCCATATACCCCATCATCGGCCAGACCTGGTTGTAGTTCATTCCTACGAGTATTCCGGCCACGGCGCCCATGGCCGAACCGATGGCGAAGGTAGCCGTAATGGTCCGGTTCACGTTTACGCCCATCAAGCGGGCGGCGACCTGGTCCTGGGCCGTCGCTCGCATCGCCTTCCCGATTTTGGTTCGTTTGATAATGAGGTTGAGTAATATCGCTATGACCGCCGCCGTAACGAATATCGTTACCTGCATGTTCGAGAACGTAGCTTCGCCCAGTACAGGAAGGCTGACGTGGTGTTTAATCTGGAAGAACTCGAGGGAGCGGTTCGGGTCCAGGAACGGTTGGCGCCGGGCGCCCCATATCTTCATCGCCAGGTTCTGTAGAAAGAGGGACGCGCCGATAGCGCTGATGAGAGCGACCAGGCGGGGACTACGGCGCAACGGCCGGTACGCAACGTACTCCAACGTTACGCCCAGTATAACCGCCGCCAGTATACCGGCCGGCGCCGCGACCCATAACGGCATCCCCCACAACCGGAAAAACGTCATCGCGACGAAGGCGCCCATCATATATCTTTCGCCGTGGGCGAAGTTGATAAGCTCGATGATGCCGTAGACCATCGTGTAGCCCGTGGCGATGAGCGCGTACACCGCGCCGATGGTCAAGCCGTTAATTATCTGTTGAAGTATCATAAGCTAGACTTCGTGTTAAGGGAGATAATAAATATCCGGGGAGCGCTTATCAAGGGAATTTTTACGGAACGACATAAAAAACCCGGCGCGAAGCCGGGTTATTCGGCGGATTTTTATTCCGGTCTATTCCGGGCCGTTGCCGCGGTCACCGAAGAACAAGCTCTTGATGGCGCCCCACGAGTACTGCGGCGTGCTTCCCGAGTCCTTGAACGAACCCGACAGGTACGGGTCGTAGTCCACCACGCCGACGGTCGGGTTGTCGTTCTTGTCATATATACGCAACTCGATTAGCGCTTCGACGGTCGTTCCCCACCAGCATTCGGTCGCGTTTACGTTGTTAGAGTTCAGGTTCTCGAAATTGTACATGCCGTTGTCATAGATATCCGATAAGTGGACGTTGACGTTGCAGAAACCATCGTCGTCAGTTCTTATTCCGGCGTTGCCGTTGTCCCGGAGGATCGCGTAGTGAATGTCAGCGTAGCTGTCCTCGATAAGGATGCCGTTCCCGGAACAGTTGTATATTTGAAGGTAGTCCGTTGACGATTGGGTGGAGGCGAATGACGTAAAATATTTAAGGCGTAGCCCGTTTACCGCGTATTTTATATCAGTACGCTCGAGTACGAAGTCGTTATTATGTTCCGCTATTATACCGCCCCAGTATCCCGGTTGGGGATTCGACGTATGGGCGGTAAATACCACAGGGAATCCTTTGCTCCCGATGGCGTGAAGGGTACCGTTTTGAATTACCAGTTCGGCTCCGTCTTCGTAACCGCCGTCGCCGGAAACTTTCGCGAAGCGAACTTCTACACCGGCGTCGATGGTCAAGATTGCGCCGTTGATTATCTGGATGTCGCCGTAAATGATATAAGGGCTCCCGGCGAGGGTCCAGTGGGTGTCGTCGTCAATGTCCTGCTGGGGGACGCTCGTTAACGCCGACGCAGACGAAACAACCAACGCGGCGAGAGTTATTATTAAATACGTTCGCCTCAATATACCACCCCGCTTTCTTTCCGAAAGTGGATATAAAGTCTATCATAACGAGACCGGTCTTGCAAGGGTTTTTTTAATAAGCAATTCGGGCGGTCTCAATCCACGGAACGTGGGCCGCCAACCCTTTATTTTAATCGACAACCCTCTTAGTCGACGTTCAAGCGCGCGAAGCGACGTTTACCAACTTTTAATATTTCGCCGCCTTTTACCGCGATTAAAGCTTCGATATCGGTTACCCGTTCACCATCAACGTACACGGCTCCTTGTTTAATCAGGCGGCGTGCTTCCGTGTTGGAGGAAGCGAACCCGGCTTCCCTGATAAGCGAAATGACGTTTATCGGGTTCGACGACGGCAGTAAATCCGGTATTTCATCCGGAACGCCGCCGTCGCGGTGCACTTTTTCGAACGTCGTTTCGGCGGCCGTCGCGGCTTCAGTATCGTAATAGGTTTCGACGAGCCGCCTCGCAAGCGTTTTCTTCGCGTCCTTCGGGTTAATCTCCCCGGATTTGATTTTCGCTTCTATTTCCGCGATTTCCGATTCACTTAAAACACGTAAAATCCGATAGTAATCCAACATAACTTCATCGTTTACGGACATTACTTTTCCGAAAATCTCTTCGGGCGGTTCGCCGACGCCGATGTAGTTACCGAGGGATTTGGACATTTTCTGGACGCCGTCGGTCCCGACAAGTATCGGCATAATCACCGCGACTTCGGGCTTTAGCCCGTACTCGCGCATTATATCCCGGGCGACCATCAGGTTGAATTTCTGGTCCGTTCCGCCCAGTTCAATATCGGCTTCGAGGGCGACAGAATCGTACGCCTGGAGCAGCGGATACAATAGTTCGTGAATACTTATCGGCCGATTGTTGTTAAGCCGGCTGCGGAAGTCGTCTCGTTCGAGCATCCTCGCGAGAGTATATTTACCGGAGAGCTCTATGACGTCGCGGAAAGTCATCGGTCCGGCCCAACGGCTGTTATGGTCGATTATCGTCTTCTCGCGGTCGAGGATTTTAAACGCCTGTTCCCGATACGTTTCCGCGTTCGCTTCTACCTCATCAGGCGAAAGGCTCGGGCGTGTTTTAGAACGGCCGCTGGGGTCGCCGATTAACGCCGTAAAGTCGCCTACCAGGAAGACGACCTCGTGCCCGAGGTCCTGGATTTCCCGAAGCTTTTTCAATACCACCGAATGACCGAGGTGAATATCCGGCGCCGTGGGGTCGGCTCCCAGTTTCGCGCGAAGTGGCACACCGGTCTCGAGGGAGTGCGCCAACTTCGCCTTAAGCTCGTCGACATTAATTACCTCGAAGGTTCCGTCGGCGATTACCTCGAACTGTTTTTCGACTTCTCGCTCTCGTTTCCCGAGTTTACCGGCCAAGCCTTCTCCCTATTACTGTTGGGTCCGGTCTTTAATACGTTACTAATAAAAAAGGGGCACAGGGTAAACCTATGCCCCGGCGCCTGAAACGCCCAGGGCTACTGTTGATAGTCGTACATCGCTTTAATATAACCGATCGATTGTTCTTCAGCGTTGAGCGACGGGTATTCCCGGGGACTGTATATATTCTGGGGTTGCGGGTCGGTCCGTTCGCGGCAGTCGTTCAGGTTGTTACCCGTGTCGTAGCTGTTACCTCTCAATTCGTTATGATTCTGACCGGACTTCCTTTCTATACTGTGTCCGTTCGATACTAATATAAAGGCTTCTCCTTCGTAGTAGTCTTCCGGTACAACTCCCCAGCCCAACGCGTCAGTAGGGTCGCCGGTTAAATCGTTCAAAACTACGCCGCCGG
>CBDUXC010000012.1:0-13588 GCA_965371065.1 uncultured bacterium | reverse complement strand
GGCTTCGATATTAGGCCGGCGCGGGTCGTCGCGCCGATTAACGTGAACGGCTCGAACTTTAAGTTCACCGACCGGGCGTCCGGCCCGCTGTCGAGCATAAAGTCCACGGCGAAGTCCTCGATCGCCGGGTAGAGGAACTCCTCGACGACAGTCGGTAGCCTGTGTATCTCGTCTATGAAAAATACGTCTCCGCGTTTCAAGCGAGTAAGTATTCCCACGAGGTCGCCGGGCCTGACGATAGCGGGGCCGGACGACGTTACGATACCGGCGCCCATCTCGTTGGCTATTACGTGGGCGAGCGTCGTCTTCCCGAGACCGGGCGGGCCGTACAGCAGCGTGTGGTCGGGCGGTTCGCCCCGCTCCCGGGCCGCGGCGATGGATATCTTCAGGTTGTCGATAACGGGAGACTGGCCGACGAACTCGGCAAAAGTTTTCGGGCGCAGCGAACCCAGATACGCTACGTCCTCGGTCAGCGTTTCTTTCGCGAAAGGTCCTTCTTCCCTGTGTTTCTTAGTCGCCATTTATTATCGACCGGGTTTACCGTCGGTACGTGCGTATATCAAACCTAGCAGTTCCTCTACCGTCTCGCAACCCTCTGCGTTCTCTCGCACCAGCTCGATCATCCGTTGTATCTCCGACTGGCGGTAGCCGAGCTGGCGCAGGACCGCCGACGCGTTAATCAAGAGCGACTCGGTTGTATCCTTCACTTCCGACGGTTCGTACTCTTTCAAGAGAGCGGCGGAACCCACCTTATCCTTCAACTGGTGGATTATTTCGTCGGCCCGTTTCTTCCCGATACCGGGCAGGAGGCACAGGGTCCCGTCGTCGCCTTCTATAATCGCCCGGGCGACCCTGGCGAACGGGAGAGTAAGGCACTTCGCCGCCGCTTTCGGACCGATACCCGACACCGTGATGAACTGCTCGAAGAACTCCCGTTCTATAGGGTTCGTGAACCCGACCAGAAGCGGCGTAACCCTGTTCGGCGTAGCGGTCATATATAGGCTCGTATATAACGTTACCGCGTCCCCCGGCATAACGTCCGCCAGCTCGTGGGCGACGGCGCCGGGGAGCAGGACCTCGTACCCGATACCGTTCGCCGAGACGACGATAACGTCGGCCCGCCTATCGACGACCGAACCCTCAACGTAACTTATCACGCGATAATGCCCTTCTCCACTTCGAACGCCGCGCAGAGCGCCAGGGCTGCGGCGTCGGCCGCGTGCTCGTCGCCTGGGAACTCGTCCATATCCAGATGGCGCCCGACCATCTTCTGTACTTGTTCTTTGGACGCGGCGCCGCTTCCGGTTATCGCTTGCTTTACCCGCCTCGGGGCATACTCCATAACTTCGACGCCGGCGGTACCGCAAGCCGCGATTACGACACCCCGCGCTTGAGCCATTTTAACGGCGGTAGCCGGGTGTCGCCCGTGGCTGAACACTTCCTCGATAGATACGCGCGTTGGTTTATATTTCTCGAGAACCTCAGCGAACCACGAACCGATAGCCGATAACCTTTCCGGAACCGGAGCTTTTGACGAAGTATTCTTCGTTTCGGTAAAGACCAAGTCAAACCCGCCGCTCACAACCGCCAACACCGCGGCGCCCGTCGCCGCGAGACCGGGGTCGACGCCTATAATTACGGTTCCTTTTTTACCATGTAAGTTTTCGATAAACAACGGCCCACCCGCAGGTGGGTATCATCTTCGGCGCGGGCGTCTGTTAGCGCGTAACCGGGCTATTCTTCGGCCAACCACGACTGGGAGGGGTCCAGGAGTTCCGCGATACGCCCCGTCGTCCCTTCGTTCTCCACGGCGACCGAAAAGAACGCGATACGGCCCTCGTCAAACTCGTTGGTTATTGCGTATGCGTAACCGTCCGGCCCGGTTAGAATCGCTGTCGAGTCGCCGGGTTTCATCCCGTCGCCCCAGTTCCCGATTGGCCGGACCATACCGCCGAGGTCGCATTCGAATTCGCCGTAAGGTCCGCCGTCGGTACCCGTTACCGAACTCGCCTGGGTATCGGCTTTGAAGCCCTCCAACCCGAGCACCTGCTTCCGGAACGTTCCAGTAGAGCTGGCGTTGTCCGAAAGGAAGTTCTGGGATACGAGCATAACCTTCCCGCCGCCCGAGACATAATCCCGTATCGCCGACATATCAGCGGACGAAAGCACGACCGGCCGCGCGTCCAACCCGTTGAACCATATCGCTAATGGGTACTCGGACATCTTCGCCGCGCCGGGGCCGGACCCGCCGGCACGTACGGTGACAACGTCGTATTCGACGCCTAGCCGGTCAAGCCCTTTCGCGTAATAACCCTCCACGTCGACGCCGAACTTATTGCCGTTGCCGGGTCCGTCGTCGTCGTCGACCAGCAGGACCCGCTTACCGTCGAGAAGCCCGGCCGAACGCCAGAGCTTTTTCGCGGGTTCCACGACCGGTCGCCGGATAAGCTTCAAGACGACGGCCGGCGGCTCTTTCCGTACGTACCCCTCGTAGTTCGCCGTGTCTTTACCGTATACGAGGGTTACTATGGTTTTACTTCCGTTTTTATCGAAGGTTATTGCCTCAAAAAGCCCCACCGGCGCGGGCGGTTCGGCCTTTTTCAACTTCGCGTCGATGGTGAGGACCAGCGACGACTTATCCGGGTACAGCTCGGCAGTATAGGTCGTCGTTTTGTTAAGTTTTAGGACGAGTTCGCTAAAACCGCCGTAGTCGTTGACGGCGGCACCTTCGAGTTTCGCGCCGGCTCCCGCGGACGCAACGAGGGCTAAATATAAAGCGGATATTAAAAAGGGTCGCGTCACTTGACCACGGCCAGTTTACCCGTGAACTTCAAGTCGCCCGGCGAGGAGACGTGGTAGACGTACGTACCCGACGAAACCAGGTCGCCGCGTTCGTTGCGGCCGTTCCACGTATAAGGGTCCGTTAATTTGGCCACCTCGTGCCCACCCATATCGAATACGGTTATCACCGAACCGGCCGGCGTGTTCACGAAGGTTACTTCGCCCGAGAGCGTTGACAGGTCGAACGGGTTCGGAAGCGGGTACACCTTCGGCAGGTCCGATTCCGTACCGGCCGCTTTAATGCATACGGAGACGTCCGCGGCCGGGGCGGCGCCGGAGCGTGCTTCAAGGACGTATGTACCCGGGCCCAGATCGCTCGTATCCAGGAAGTATCGGGTAATATTATCCGGGAGGGCGTTAAACAGTTCCGTGTCGGCCCCGTCAAATACCAGGTAAACAGGCGCCGTTTCGCCAGTGTCGTTACGGACTACTATTTCCAGTTCGGACCCGCACTCTACGGCCGTATCCCCCGCCGGTTCTATGAACGCAAGCGTTCCGGCGAACGCCGTCGCGGCCGATAGCGCGGCCGCTAGCGTAATCTTAACCATCAAAACCGTTCCTCCTTACAACCCCGCGCCGAGTAGCGCGGCGACCGAAACCCGGTGGGTCGCGCCGAAGGTGCCCATGTCGGCGTATGCGTAGTCCACCTGGACGCCGTAACTTCCGGAGAAGAGGTACCGGAAACCGCCGCCGGCCGTGACGCCGTCTACGTCGTAGCGGGCCTTGTAGCCGGCGCGAACCGCGACCATACGAGCCAACCAGTACTCGGCGCCCGTATTCACGTAGAAGTCGGTATCGTTACCTTTTACACCGTCAACGGCTACGGTTACCTTATGGGTTCTTCCGCCGAAGGGCAAGGTGTACCCCGCGCCGATCCGATATGTTAAGGGCAATGGGTCGCCTTCGTCGACGAATTTAATTTCGGTGCCCACGTTATGCACGGCGAAACCGACGGAAACGC
This sequence comes from uncultured bacterium, assembly GCA_965371065.1. Lineage (GTDB taxonomy): Bacteria > RBG-13-66-14 > B26-G2 > WVWN01. Next base: position 9,786 of record CBDUXC010000012.1, on the reverse strand, counting down.
CTTTGAGCGGCGGCCGGAATATTACTCCGAAGTCGCCTGCGTACGCTTTCGCGTTGTCGTCGGCGATATTGGACGAGATGTACTTGAACGTGGCGCCGGCCTGGAGCATATTGAACGGCCGCACCCCCCAACCCACGGTGAAGAGCCGGTCGCCGGCGGTGAAGTCGGCCGTCGGACGACCCTGAGCGTCCCGGCCTTCCAACTCGCCCATCGTGAGTTGGCTGTAAGAAAGGCCTACAGCGCTGTTCCAGAACAGCGGAATCGACGCCCCTACGTACTCGTACCGTACGTCTTCGATCCACTCGTTGTGGGTGAACGTAATGTCCTTGATGCCGAGGTTCGTCAAGCCCGCCGGATTCCAGTACAGCGAATCCGCTCCTTCAGGGATAGCCACCTGTGCTTCGCCCATACCGGCCGCCCGAGACCCTACGCCTATTTTCAAGAATACTGCTCCGGACGTACCGGCGTTGTCGGCCGCGGCCCAAGACGCCGAAGCGGCGATTAAAATGGATATAAAGGCCGGGATTATTAAACGTTTCATTCTCACTGCCCTCCCAACTCGGCGCCGGGTTAGTTTACCCCGCGCCCCGCCAGACGCGTCGCGCCACGACGGTTACCAAGGATATCAATAAAACGGCCCCAAACATGTTCTCTACCAAGAGTAGTATCTGAGCCGTAAAAGACGCGCTCAAGGTCAACGCGGTTCCCGGGAAAAACCCCTGTATTCCCAGAAAGAAGTAGCTCAAGAACCCGAAAAGGACGTTCGGCGCGAACGCCGACACCCCGTACCGCACTCTGAAGAAAATATCGACGATGAAGTAAACGACTGAAAACCAAAGCATTACGTTCACTGAAAACCACGCCAGTCGCATTACGCTCGTGCCGTAATGGCTCGAGAAGAGCCACCACCAGCAGCCGACGCGGCGTATCAGGGCGGACACTTCACGGTACTCGGCGAACCTGAAACGGTGATACTGCCTCGTTATCTCCATCCGTCGCCGAAAGAGGTCGTCGGCGGTGGTGAAATACCCGGCCCGGGCGCACGCTGCTTCTATCCTTCCCAGTTGGGCGCGGGCGTTCCTGAAAGCAGATTCGGTATCGCCGCCGTCGAACTCTTCCTGGAGCCGGCCGAAGTACGCGACTAGTCCCCGTTCGTCCAACTCGCCGTCGGTTTCCAGCATATCTATTACGTGCTGGCAAAGCGACGCGGATCCATTACCGCTCGGTTCGGCTTCCATCATTTCTATCTCCGCCGTATCGAAATATTACCACCGTGCCTTTGGCGTGTCAAGGAAAGGATGACGAAAGGGCGAAGACTATACATCGCCTTGACTTTCCTATACTAATGTGATAGCTTTTACCGTCCGGAAGTGAATAAACATAACATACTTACTCCTAAAGGTTTAGGTAAAAGAACTAGGGAGTAATAGGTGGGGTTTTTGTCTCGTTACTACCTATATATAAGGAGACCCTTATGCATACGCCCAGGGTATTCAATATATTAGCAATAGCTGTTTTACTTCTACCGCTTGCGGCGGTTCAAGCTCAAGACCGAGACAAAGCGTTGGAAGCCTACGAGGAGGGGATGAAACTCTTCGAAGGAGGCAAGTACAGCCGAGCCATCGCTATGTTCGAGGAATCCCGGTCCGGCTTCGACAACATCGGCGACCTCGAGGGAATCGGGTTGTGCGACCACATAATCGGCACCGTCTACGAGGTTATGGGCGACTTCACCAAAGCCATACAGGACTACAACACCGCTCTTGATAACTTTATACTCGTAGAGTCCGAGTCCCGCCGGGCGATGGTGTTGTACGACCTGGGTTCCGCGTATCAAGGCCAGGAAAAATACGACGACGCATTATCCTACTACGGTCAGGCTTACGACGCGTATAAGAAGGTTGGCGAGACGACGGGCCAGGCCCGCTCAATGGCCGGGACCGGCTCGATACTTTTCGTTAGGGGCGACTACGATGGCGCGATGAAGGCGTACGAGGAAGCGATTACGAAGTACGCCGGCGCCGCCGACGATAAAGCCAAGGGGCGTATGTATCTGGAAGCCGGGCAGATAATGCTGGACAAAGGCGACATTGACACCGCCTACACTTACTTCCAGAACGGACTTACGGCGTACGAAAAAGTGGCGGACGAACGCGGCCGCGCCGACGGCGAGAAGCTCATAGGGCTGGTCCACCTGGCGAGGGAGGACTACACCCGCGCCCGCGAGCAGTTTAACAAGGCTAAAACCCTGTACACGGACATGGGCGACCAGGCCGGTATCGCGAGTTGTCTCAAGTACTTGGGCGACGCCGAACGGGCTCAGGACAACGAGACGGAGGCGTTACAAGCGTATGAGCAGGCGTTGTCCTACAGCAAGCGGCTGGCCGACTACGCCAGCGCCGCCGAAATAATGAACAGTATGGGCGAGGTCTACCTTGTCGAGAAAAAGAACTACCGGAAAGCGGCCGTTTACTTCAACGACGCGGAAAAGAACTACCGGGAGTTGAACAATCAGAACGGCCGGGGCGACGCTCTCCACAACGCAGGGCTTGCGTACGAGGCGATGAACGATTACAAGACGGCGATGGAGGACTTCAGCGAGGCGCTGACCCTGCGTCGGAATGTAGGCCATCAGGGGAAGATAGCAGACACAACTATCGGAATTGCCCGGGTGCTGAAGACAACCGGGAAATACAACGAAGCCCAAACGAGATATGCCGAAGCCCTCGAGATGATCAAAGGGCTGAAAGACGACGCGCGGCTCGCGCAGGTGACGCGGGAAATCGGGAACATTCAATATAAACTGGGGCAATACGCCGAAGCCGAAAAGTCGCTGTCGAACGCTCTGTCGCTGTACAACAAGGTAGGCGATAATATCGGCGCCGGCGGTACCCAACTCGACCTGGGTGCGGTTTACGAAGCCACGGGCGAATATGAAGAAGCTCTGTCCAACTTCGAAGAGTCGGCCCAGCTTTTCTCGCGGGAGGGCGACGACGGCGGAAAGGCTATGTCGACAATGAAAGTCGGCGACGTCAAATATGCTCTCGGCGATTACAACGCCGCGCTCGGCAAATACAATGACGCGTTGACGGTGTTCAAGAATATCGAAGACCATACGAACACCGCGTACTGCCTTGCGAACCTCGGGCGCGTCAACACGGCGTTGGGCGAATACGAAACCGCCGGTACCCAGCTCAACGAAGCACTGAACACTTATCGGGCGCTCCAGAACCAGCTCGGAATCGCCGAAACGCTGGCCAACATCGGACGGATGTACTACGCCAAGTCCGACGCGAACAGCGCCGCGCGATATTTCGACGAAGCCCTCAGGATTTACCGTACGGAAGATTACGCGCCGGGGACGGCCGAAGTTCAAAACGAGCTGGGTTTGGCGTACGTAATGAAGGAAGACTTCGAGACGGCTTCCCGGTTTTTCGAGGACGCACTGAAGGTCTATACGACCATTGACGACCCGACCGGCAAAGCGGCCACCCTGATGAACCTCGGGCGCGCGTACGTAGCGAAGCGGGATTGGAACGCGGCCCAGTCCAAGTTCGCTGAAGCGTTAGCGATGTACACGAACATGAAGGACAACCTCGGGTCCGGCCTGGCCCAGGCTCTTATAGCCGACGTGGAATCGGAGCAAGTCCGGTACGAAGTAGCGCTGAAAGGCTACAACACGGCTCTGGGCTTCATAAAGAAGACCGACAATGTTTTAGAAATCCCGAAGATATATAACAAAGTCGGGTTTATCTACACGAAAACCGGGGACTATAAAAACGCCGTAGCGAACTTCGATAAAGCTCTGGAAGTCGAACGGGCCCATAACTTCAAGTCCGGTATAGCGGAGACCCAGGTGTACAAGGGGACCGCGCTCCTGACGATGGGCGAGTTCGACACTGCCGACTCGGCCTTCGACGAGGCGATGAGGATTTATACCGAGCAGGACAATAAATCGGGCATCGCCGAGGCACGCGTTGGCGTCGGGCTGGCGCTAGCGAGCCGGGATAAATACGCCGAAGCGATAAACGAATACCAGGCAGGGCTGGACCTTTTCCGTGACGTACGCAACCAGGTCCGCAGCGCCGATACGTCTATCTATATGGGCGACGCGTACAATGCCCTTGACGAGACGAAAGACGCGATACGGGCTTACAGCGACGCACTCAGGGTTTACCGGGGCGCCGGCGTGGACATCGGCACGGCCGTCGCGATGAACAAGATAGGTACGATATACGTCGGGCTCGGACAAGCGGAAAGCGGTCTTAAGTACCATAACGATGCGTTGAGTCTTTATACCGCCGCAAACGATAAGTTCGGCGAGGCCGAGACCAATTACTACGTCGGTAAAGGGCAACATACTAAAGGAGATAATGACGCCGCCGTATCTGCTTATAAATCGGCGCTGAACGGCTTCAACGGCCTCGGCGAAGCGCACTGGGCGGCGAAAACTCACGCGGCGATGGGCCTGTCGTACGAAGCCAAGGGCGATATAAACTCCGCCGCGACCGAGCTTTCAGCCGCGGTAGCGGGCTACAAAGAGACCGGCGACACGGCTTCGGAGGCTCAGTCCGGTATCGACCTGGCGAGGGTCCAATACGCGGCCGGCGACGCCGAAAGCGCAACCACAACGTATAAGACCGCCGTGTCCCTTTTCAAGAAACTGGAAGAGCTCGACGACGCGGCGTTCGCCGATTGGCAAATCGGCCGTATCGCCCAGGACGCGTACGATTACAGTACGGCGGAAAAACAATACGACATAGCTACTGCTGGGTACGCCGGCGCCGGCGACAAAGTCGGCGAAGCTCGCGTACTGGTGGACCGAGCGAGGTTGATGAACGACCGGTACCAATGGGATGTGGCGCTTGAGAACGCGAACAGAGCGCAGAAACAGGCCGACGCCGAAGGCGACCAGGCAACGGCTGCCGGTGCGTTAAATCAGATAGGGACCGCCAAAGCGGGTAAAACCGACTATGAAGGTGCCATTATCGACTTCACGGCCGCGCTCGAAATTTACAGGGCTATCCGGGACCAATCGAGTATCGGCGAAACCCAACGGCTGATCGCCGACGCGCGGCTAAAATCCGGCGACTCCCGGAACGCGGCGCGGGAGTTCAACGAAGCGCTCAGGGTGTTCACTGCTACCGGTGACGACGCCGGACGGGCGCGGGCGCTGGTAGGTTTAGGCGAAGTCTACCTGTTCCAGGGCGACCTTACCGTTGCCGGTGATTTCTTCTCCCAGGCCGAAGATCTATACCGTACGTCCGGCCGGAGCGAAGGTAAAGCCGATATGCTCTATAACCTGGGTAAGACGTTGGACGCCGAGGGCGATCACAACGGCGCGCAAGCCAAGTACAACGAAGCGATACCTATTTACGTTCAGACTCTGCAGCCGGCGAAAGAAGGGGATTGCCGCCGCGCGCTGGGGCTCAGTTACGCCGCCGCAGGAAGTTACGAAATGGCGGATAAAGCCCTTAACGAAGCGATAAGCGTACAAAAGAAGGCCGAGAACAACATGGCGCTCGGGCGTCTGTACGTGGACCTCGGTGAAATGTCCGTCGCCGCCGGCGAGTACTCGGCCGCGGAAAAGAACTTCCTGAAAGCTCTCGAGTTCGCGAACCTGACCGGCGACCAGAAGTTCGCCGCCGAGGTAAAAAACGACGTCGGCTATGCTCGGGAGATGCTGGGCGTCCTGGGCGAGAAACCGGAGTTAATAGAGTCCGCAAAGGCGATGTACAACGAAGCGCTGAACGCGTACCGGAACCTCGACGAAACAGAAGGTACCGCGGCGTCCCTCAACCACCTGGGCGACGCCCAGGAGGAACTGGGTGACCTGGAGAAGGCGCTCGAAAACCAACAGGAAGCGCTAGAACTCTGGCGAAACACCCGCGACCAGGTAAGCGTCGCGCAAACCCTGGTCCGCGAGGGCCGGCTTCTCTATAAACTGGGCGAGTACGAAAAAGCGACAAAGTCTTTCACCGAAGCGCTGAAAACGTTCCGCCGGCTCGGCCTGAAGAACGACGAAGGCAAAGCTATCGCGTTTATGGGCCGGAGTCTCGCCGGGTCGGGGAATTATCGCAGCGCCCTGAAGTACGCCGAGGAAGCCCAGGTGCTTCTGGCGGAAACCAAAGATACGAAAAATGAAGCCGAGACCTGGTACGATAAGGGCATCTACGAGACCGAGTTGAAGGAATACGGCGAAGCCGATACGGCCTTCGGTCAGGCCGAAAAGCTTTTCGGCCAGATTGAAAACGTGGAAGAAAGCGCCGAAGGCAAAGCCAGGACCAGCTATGCGCGGGGCGACCTATTCTACGTTCAGAAGAACTTCGAGAACGCGAAGAAGTACTACTCGCAAGCCATAACCCTGTACGACCCGATAAAGGGCGATTACCAGGGCGAGTACGCTACGACCTACACGTCGCTGGGCGACGCGTACTATCAGCTGGGCGAAAGCGAGATGGCTTTCGAGAACTACAAGAGCGCCTTCTCGATATACGAAAAGCTGGGCGACCAACTCAACACGGGCCGTCTTTACAATAAGCTCGGCGTCGTAAACTCGGCCTTCGGGAAGTTCGTCGTCGCGGCGGAGCAGATAAACTCGGCGCTGACCATCTTCGGGACCGTCGATTCGCCACCGGACAAAGGCGACTCGTATTATTTCCTGGGCCAGATAAATGAAGCGACGCTGCAGATGAACGAAGCCGTATCCAACTACGAGAAAGCGGTCGAGCTTTACCGGACCACCGGCGACCAATTGAAGGTCGCGAAGTCCCTGAACAGTCTGGGTATTATCTACACGAACAAGGGCGACATCGAGCTGGGGCGCAAGTACATAGACGAGTCGCAGCAGATATATCGTACGCTTCACGTCCAGTAGACGAAAACGCAATCGACGAACAGTGGGGAAATATACTTACGGTATAATAGCCAACTGGCAGCTCGACGGGACAAACGACGCCGTAAAAGAATGCGCCGGGATCCTTGAACGAAAGGGCCTGGCGTTCGTCTTCGAAAAGGCGACGGCCCGCCACAGCGGCGCGGCCGACGACGGCGTACCGCCCGAAGAGTTCGGCGCCGCGTGCGACGTCGTAATATCGTTCGGCGGCGACGGCAGCTTGCTCCACGTCGGGCGCCTGGTTACGCCCTACGAACGTCCAATCCTGGCCGTTAACCTGGGCGGTTTGGGCTTCCTGAGCGAACTTGACTACGGCCGACTCGAACAAGCCGTGGACGTAATCGAAGACGACGTTTTTACCGTCGAGAGCCGTATGACGTTGGAAGCGCGGGTCGAGAGACCGGCCGAAGGGCACATCACCGGTTTGCTCGCGGTAAACGACTTCGTTCTGGGGCCAAAAGATATATCCCGCATAGTAAAAGTCGAAGCGTGGGTGGGAGGTCACCACATTTTTACGTACCGGGGCGATGGGTTGATATGCGGCACGCCCACCGGCTCGACGGCGTATTCGATGTCGGCCGGCGGGCCGATAGTGGACCCAAGGATTGATCTGTTACTACTTACGCCGATATGCGCCCACTCGCTTACGGTTCGGCCGCTGGTACTCCCGCCCGACTTGGAAATACGCGTCCGGCTCAACGCGCGGGGTGAGAGGGACTTCCAGCTTACCGTCGACGGGCAAACCGCATACACGATTACAAAGGAAAACACGTGTTACATAACGCGGGCGAAACACCGGCTCCAACTTATCAGGCTCGAGGAGCTGGACTTCTACGGGCTTATTAGCGAGAAGCTGAACTGGGGACGCGGGCCGCTCACCCGTAAACGATAAGTTAACCCTGTACGTTAGCTTATAGTACCGCGACGGGGCTATATCTTATTGTCGATATTGAAGTTATATTTGAGCCAGGGTTTTTATCTTGACTTAAACGGGTAAGTATATTAGATTACTGACGTAAACGGGAACAGTCTGCGGGTACGACCCGCGGGTAATATAAAATCGATTTATATAAGCGTGCGAACGGTCGAAATCGGGACCGGAGTTAGTTCGGGTAAGGCGTTTTATTTACCGAACCGCGCGGGACGAGGAAATACGATTGTTGTTTTACATAAATAAGCTCGGACGTAGATGTTCTCTTTGACCGATAATCTGATACAAGACCGACGAAGCGGGCAAAGAGGTCCGTCCGGACCGTTCCGCGTGGTGCCGGGACCGGCCGCACGGCTGGGAGGACACTATGCAAATCACGATACAGACCGTCCTTATCTGGTTAGGGGCGGGGGCCGCGGTAGGTACGGCGGCCTTCTGGTTGGGTTATGCGGTAAGAAGGAGGATCGCTGAGTCTAAGATAAAGACCGCGGAAACGATAGCTGAAAAGATTATCGACGAAGCGCAAAGGGAATCCGAAAACGCCAAACGAGCCGCGGTCCTGGAAGCAAGAGACAAAGCGCTAAAACAGAAGGAGATAGTAGAAAGGGAACTGGACTCGAAAAGAAAGGAACTGCGGGACGAAGAAAACAGGATTTACCAAAAAAACCAGAACTTAAAGAACCGAGAAAGCGAACTCGGGAAGCTCGAACAGCAACTGCAGAGCCGTAAAAACACGATAAACGACCGGGACAAAGCGTTAAAGATTAAGGAGGAAGCGCTAGCAAAGAAGACCGAAGAACAAAACCGGATGCTCGAGAGAGTAAGCGGGATGACGGCTGAAGAGGCCAAAAAAATCCTTATGAATAATTTGGTCTCTCAAGTTGAGCACGAGGCCGCCCGCACTATTAAAGAGACAAAAGAACGCGCTATACAGGAAGGCGAACGGGAAGCGCGTAATATTATTAGCCAGGCTATCCAACGCTGCGCTTCCGACCACACGGTCGAGACGACCGTTAGCGTCGTCGAACTCCCCAACGACGAGATGAAAGGGCGCATAATTGGCCGCGAGGGCCGGAACATCCGGTCGATCGAAGCCGAATGTGGCGTTAACCTTATCGTAGACGACACGCCCGGCGCCGTACTCATATCTTCTTTCGACCAGGTCCGAAGAGAAATCGCGCGTCAGTCGCTGGAGAAGTTGATAACCGACGGGCGTATTCACCCGGGGCGTATCGAAGAAATCGTCGCGAAGTGCCGCAAGGAGATGGACGAACATCTCGTCCAGGTCGGCGAAGACGCCCTGTTCGAAATCAACGTATCCGATACGCACCCCGACCTGGCTAAAGTACTGGGGCGTTTGAAGTACCGCACCAGCTACGGCCAGAACGTGTTACATCACTCCAAAGAAGTCGCTTACCTCGCGGGTATCATGGCCAACGAACTGGGCGCCGATTACAACGACGCGCGTCGGGCCGGGTTGCTCCACGACTTGGGTAAAGCCGTTGATAGAGACGTGGAAGGGACTCACGCACAGCTCGGCGCCGATATGCTGAAAAAGTTCGGCGAACCCGAAAAGGTCGTAAACAGCGCGGCCACACCCCATGGCAACGGCGAACCCCAGAGCGTCGAGGCCGTACTAATAGCTGCCGCCGACGCGATAAGCGCAGCTCGGCCCGGCGCCCGGCGCGAACCGCTGGAGCACTACATTAAGCGGATCACGGAGCTAGAGGAGCTCGCCGACAGCTTCTCCGGCGTCTCGAAGGCTTACGCGATCCAGGCCGGCCGGGAAGTGCGGATAATCGTCGAGCAGGAGCGTTTGAACGACGCGGAAACCGCCGAACTGGCATACAGGATAGCAAAGAAAATCGAAGAGGAGATGGACTACCCGGGCAAGATAAAAGTCGTGGTCATCCGGGAGACGCGGGCTGTGGAGTACGCGTCGTAGATTGGGTATCGGATT
>CBDUXC010000011.1:0-13634 GCA_965371065.1 uncultured bacterium | reverse complement strand
CTCGTAGAAGCGGACCGGCGGCCCGGGTACGTACTCCTGCTCGACCCAGCCGCCAGGATACGAGTGGGGGTACTTGTAGCCCGGGTCTTCCTCTTCGCCGGGCAAGCGTACACTTTTTAAATGCATGGGGACCGGGCGCCGCGGTCCTTCGTCGACCTCTTTTCGCGCCGCCATAATCGCCGTCACCGAGCTGTTGGATTTGGGCGCAGTCGCACAGTAGATAGTAGCCTCGGCCAGGATTATCTGCACCTCAGGCATTCCAATCACCTCGGCGGCTTTGAACGCCGCGTCGGCGACCAGAAGCGCACGGGGGTCGGCAATCCCGACATCCTCGGCCGCCAGAATGAACAGGCGCCGGGCGATGAACCGGGGGTCCTCGCCGCCGACGAGCATCCGCGCGAGCCAGTACAGGGCCGCGTTCGGGTCCGAACCGCGGACCGACTTGATATAGGCCGAGATGGTCTCGTAGTGACCCTCCTCGTCCCGGTCGTAGCCTACGTCGGTCGCGCCGGCGGCCTCGGCCGCGACGTCCAGGGTTATCGTCCCCCCGGAGCCGACGAGCAGGGCGCTCGCCTCCAGCGCCGATAGGGCTCGACGGGCGTCGCCGGCGGCCTGCCGTATTATAAACGCTTCCGCTTCAGGTTCAAGGGCCAAGTCCGTCGTGCCCAGGCCGTCGTCTTCGTCGGTTAGGGCACGCTTTATAAGAACGCCGATTTCCTCGTCGCTAAGTTCGCGGAGCCGTACGACCCGAGACCGGGACCTGAGCGCCGGCGTCAGGGCGAAGTACGGGTTGTGGACCGTCGCGCCGATGAATATGAAAAGCCCGTCCTCGACGTGGGGCAGCAGCCCGTCCTGCTGGGTCTTGTTGAAGCGGTGTATCTCGTCGACGAAGAGGAGCGTCCGGCGCCCTTCGCCGTCGCGTCGGTCCCGCGCGCGCTTGACAACCTCCTTGAGCTCGGGTAAGCCGTCCATTACGGCGTTCAATGCCTCGAAATATGAACCGGTCGTACGGCTGATGATATGCGCGAGGGTCGTCTTCCCGGTACCCGGCGGGCCGTAGAGTATCAGGGACTGGAGTTGGTCGGCTTCGATCGCCCGGCGTAGGTATGTCCCCGGCCCGAGGACCTCTTCCTGCCCGACGAACCCGTCCAGGGTTCGCGGGCGCATACGGACGGCCAGCGGCCTGGCGCCCAGGCTCTTCTCGGTAAATAACCCCTTTTCGCTCTTAGCCATAGTTCCGGCGAACGATACTACCGTCGCAGCAGGGAAAAATCAACCCCTCTATATTCGCGAGCAAAAGAAAAACCGGAGCCGTTCCGCCCCGGTTTTAAAAGTCCCGCGTAGGCCGTGTGGAGACCGGTATATGAACTTCACATCAAGGTGGGTGCTCTAGCCGTGGTTTCGGTCCTTAGCCTTGCGGCACGACTTACGCCCGGAGTTCAAGCTCCCTTTGTGTAGTCGTTAGAACAATACTTCGAGTCTCCATCACGTACCCCGCAGGGCAGTTATTATTCTAGCAAAAAAACGGCCCGTTTGCAAGGCCGATTTGTGGTTTTTAATCGATTTCTACTCAAACACCTGAAACCGCCTAATCGACAGCGCCGGGCCGGTTTCTTCGTCTATGATCAGAAAGACGCCGTCGCAGCGGCACGGGCCTTTATGAACTTCGTAGCGGGCGGGAAGTTTCTTAACGACGCGGGTAAGGACCGGTTCGAGCTGGGTCCCGATTACCCCGCCGACGGGCCCGCACATCCCGATATCGGTGATGAAAGCGGTCCCGCCGGGCAGTATCGTCTCGTCGGCGGTGGGGACGTGGGTGTGGGTTCCGATGACCGCGGAACAGCGCCCGTCGACGTACCGGGCGAAGGCTTCCTTTTCGGCCGTCGCTTCGGCGTGGAAGTCTATGATTATAGCATCGCAGTCGCCGGCCATCTCGTCGAGTATCTCGTCGGCCCGGCGGAACGGGCAATCGAGGGCGTCCATATAGACCCGGCCGCACAGGTTGACTACGCCCAGGCGCTGGCCCCGGGGCAGCGGGAAGACCCCGTACCCGCGGCCCGGCGCCCCCGGCGGGTAGTTGGCCGGGCGCAGGAGCCGGGGGTATTCGTCGATGGCCGGCAGTATCTCCTTCTTATCGAATACGTGGTTACCGGACGTGCCGACGTCTAGGCCCCAGCGGAAGATATCGCCGAGGAGCGCGGGCGTTACGCCGGTCCCGCCGGCGATGTTCTCGAGATTGGCGATAGTTACGTCCGCGCGCCAATCGCGGGCCATACCGCCGAGCCGCTCCCGAAGGAACCTACGCCCGGGGCGCCCTACCACGTCGCCTATGAAGAGGATGCGGAGCATTCTATAGTGAGTTTAGCGGTGGGGAATATAACATATAAGCAAGGTTTCGGAAAAGGCAAAAGGCTATATCGAATAAGAAAAACCTCTCGGGAAAAGGGGCGTCTTATTGACCCTTGCGACTATTGAGACTAGTATTCACTCATGCCTTAACGCTTCTATCGGATCGAGCCGTGACGCTTTAACCGCTGGCCAGATACCGAAGAATAGCCCGACGGCCATCGAGAAGCCGAAGCCCAGGAAGATCGACGGGACCGACGTGGTCGCCGGCATCGGGCTGATCCAACCGACGAGCTGACCCAGGAAACTCCCCAGCACGATACCGAATATCCCGCCGGTAACCGAGATGACCACCGCTTCTACGACGAACTGGGCCATTATGTCCCGCCGCGTCGCGCCGATGGCTTTCCGAACCCCTATCTCCCGGGTCCGTTCGGTTACCGAGACGAGCATTATGTTCATTATACCTATTCCACCCACTAACAGCGATATCCCGGCGATGCCGATCATTGCGCCGAAAGCGGCGCCGGTTATCTGCTTCCATATAGTCATCAACTGCTCGGGTGTGGTTATCTCGAAGTCGTTGTCCTCGTCGGGTTTGACGCCCCGGCGCCGGCGCAAGAGCGACTCCACCTGGTCCACCGCCCGGTCCATACTGGCGGTGTCCTCGGCCCGGACGCTGAGCCAGTTCGAGTCCCGGTTCTCGCCGAAGAACTTCTCAAAGGTTGTCTGCGGGACGACGACGTAATTGTCCCAGCTCTGACCGAAAACCTCGCCCTTCTCCTCGAAGACGCCTATGACCTCTACCCTGTGGCCGTCTATTTTAATGTCGCGCCCGACCGGGTCAACGCCCGGGAAGACCGCGTCGACGACCTCGGGCCCTATAACCGTGACGGCTCGGGCGTGGCGCACGTCGCTCTTGTTTATCATCCGCCCCTCTCCGACGTACTGGTCGTTCAACATGTCATAATAATCGGAGACGGTCGACGTTATACCGAGCGGCCTGGACCGTTCGCCCTCGTACTCGACGGTTACGTACGTCCAACTGCTGATGTCGGCGGCGGCGACGGCGGGGCAAAGCTCTTCGATTGCAAGAGCGTCGTCGATTGTAAAGTCCTTACGCTCTTCCTGAAACCAATTCGGGCCGATGCTGACGGCCGGGTACTTCTGGACGAAGAAGGTATGCGTACCCAGCTCGCCTACGCTCCCCTCGAAGGACGCGTTAAGCCCGTCAATGACCGACATCATCGCGATGACGGTCATAACGCCGATAAGGATACCGAGTACAGTAAGGAACGACCTGAGCTTGTTGGTCCGCAGGGCATCCACGGCCATCAGCGCAGCGTCGGAGTACTTGGAGACGAACGTAGTGAGCCGGCGCATATATATTCTACCGCTTCTTTCCGTTCCACCTTAAAAGGCGGGGTTAGCGCTCCGCCGGTAACCCTCGGGCGGTATCCGTCCTCTTCCTATTCGGCCCTTAATGCCGCTATCGGGTCCAGGGCGGCGGCTTTCCGGGCGGGGTAGATACCGAAGAAAACGCCGACGCCCGTCGAGAAGGAAACGCCTAAGACTACGGCCGTCCAGCTTACCGTAACCGGCAGGGGCGTTATCATCCCGACCAGTCGGGCTAGTACGAAGCCGACTGCTACGCCTGCGGCGCCGCCGGAGATCGATAGGATGACGGACTCGAGCAGGAATTGGACTATGATATCCCGGCGCCGCGCGCCCACCGCTTTCCGAAGGCCGATTTCTTTGGTGCGTTCGGTGACGGAGACGAGCATTATGTTCATAATGCCGACGCCGCCCACCAAGAGCGATATCCCGCCGACGGCGATTATGACGATGAACAGAACGCCGGTCAGGCTCTGGTACGCCTCGACGAAAGCCGACTGGGGGACTATATCGAAGTCGTTTTCATCGTTGGCTTTCAGGCCGTGGCGCCGGCGCATAACGTTGATAACTTCATCTTGAGCCTTCGACTGAAGCTCCGACGACGTGGGACGGGCCATTATTATGGCGGTCTCTTTTACTTCGTCGGTTATAAAATACTTTTCGAAGGTCGTAATGGGCATAATGACCATGTTGTCCCGGTCCTGGCCCAGGAACGACCCCAGGGGCGACGCGGCCCCTACGACCGTAAAGGTACGGCCATTGACCTTGACGCGCTCGCCTATGCATTCGTCGTCGCCGAAAAGCACGTCCCGAACGGTCGAACCCAGCCCGACTACGTTTCGGCTTCGCGCGACGTCTACGTTTGTCATTATCCGTCCCTCGACGACGTCCAGCCCCTGGATATTTTGTAGTTCTTCGGTCGTACCGACTATGTACACGTCGTCGGCTTCGTACTTCTTGTAAGTAACCTCGCCGATGTTGATGAACCTGGGAGCGGCGTACGCCACCGACGGACATTCGTCTCGTATCGCCCAGGCGTCCTCGACGGTGATGTACGGGCGGTTGCGCGCTTCGATGTACTCCTCGTAGGACGCGGTAAGAAAACTGAAGTGCATAACATAGAACGCGTCAGTCCCGGCCACGCTGAACGCGCTTATAACGTAATTGTTAAGTCCGATTACCAGCGAAATCAGCCCCACGACGGTTCCGACGCCGATGATGATGCCTGTAACCGTCAGGCCGGACCGCAACTTGTTGGAGATGAGGGAACGGGCGGCCGCCCGTAACGCTTCCCGCACCAGGATGCGCCAATCGATCCAGCGTTTTCTCAGTCGCTCAGGCATAGAAGCGATAACCGCGAAAGTTAGCGTTGCTCTATTACTTTAGTACGGTATACCTATAAAAATGTTTCGGTATCGACGTGATTCGTTTCAGCAAATATACCATAAAATTGAGCTGGCAGTTAATAAGAACTATACGAAAAACGGTGTCTTGCACGCGGACGTCTCGACGAAAAACCCTATTCCGCAAAAAAACACTTGACGTGGGCGATAAAATAGGTTAATATCGGTAATAATAATCATTCCTAACGCTAGAAACCAATCCAGTTGGAAGGGATCTTGGCCAGTGAACGCCGTCCAATCGAGGTAAAAAACCGGTTCGATAGGTTGTACGATACGTATAACCGCCGGAAGTACGTCCACCCGGACCCGCTCGAACTCTTGTACGGTTATGACGACGTGGGGGATAGAGAAATCGTCGGGCTGGTGGCGTCTTCGCTGGCGTACGGCCGGGTCGCTCAGATACTCAAGAGCGTTTCGTCGGTCCTCGACGCGATGGGGCCTTCGCCGGCGACTTTCCTCGAGCGGTCGTCTCTAAGGTTTCTTGAGCGTACGTACGCCGGTTTCAAGCACAGGTTCACTACGGGGATAGAGTTGGCCCGAATACTCTTTGGCGTGAAGAGAGCGATAGAACGGCACGGTTCAATAAACGCTTGTTTCGCGGCGACTCTGGACGATCGAGACGACACGGTCGTGCCGGCCCTTACCGGTTTCGTTGAGGAGCTACGTAACATAGGCAGGTTCGGGCGTAACAGCTTACTCCCGTCGCCGGCCGACGGGAGCGCGTGTAAGCGGCTTCACCTGTACCTCCGCTGGATGGTCCGTCGCGACGCCGTGGACCCGGGCGGATGGGACGGCGTACGGCCGTCGAAGCTGGTAGTACCGCTGGATACTCATATGTACAGAATAGCCGGGTCCCTTGGGTTCACCGATAGGCGCCAAGCCGACGGCAAGACGGCGTTGGAAGTTACGGCCGCCTTCCGTGAACTCGCGCCCGACGACCCGGTCCGCTACGACTTCGCCCTGACAAGGCTCGGGATTAGAGACGACGCCGATATCGAATCGTTCGTCTCCGAGTGCGTAGGCGATAACGGGCGATTAACCGTGGGGCGGCGGAAAGCGGAACAAACTACGGAAATCGCCGTCGATATCAAGCGTAAGAGCGGTTGACTTTTACGACGCGAGTTCTTATATTAAGCGCGCGAGTATTAATAAACGGACTATCTTTCGATTAAAGGTACAAGGTGGAGAGTGAAATGGGACTTAAAGGAACCATGACCGAACAAAACCTGCTCACCGCGTTCGCCGGCGAATCACAGGCCCGAAACAGGTACACTTACTTCGCGAGTAAGGCTAAAAAAGAGGGGTTCGTCCAGATATCGAAGATATTCGAGGAGACGGCGGATCAGGAGAAAGAACACGCTGAGCGGTTGTTCAAGTATCTGGAAGGTGGAGAAGCCGAGGTAACCGCATCGTTCCCGGCCGGCGTAATCGGTACTCCGGGCGAGAACCTGAAAGCGGCCGCGGCCGGCGAAAACTACGAGTGGACCGATATGTATCCTTCGTTCGCTAAGACGGCCAATGAGGAGGGGTTCGGCGAAATCGCCGGCGTCTTCGAAGCCATCGCGGTAGCCGAAAAGCAGCACGAGAACCGCTATCTTGGGGTTTTAGCAAACATCGGCGCCGGGACCGTTTTCAAAAAGGACAAGCCGGTCGTCTGGCGGTGTATCAACTGCGGTTACCTATACGAGGGTACGGAAGCGCCGGACATCTGTCCGGCTTGCGACCACCCCCAAGCATACTACGAACAGCTCTGCGAAAACTGGTAACCCGTGAAGTTTTGATAGGCGGGTAAATAACGTAAAAGGAAGTTTCGTCCGTAGAGTCGAAGGGGGTATGAAAATGGCCGAAAAATTAGAAGTTTACAAGTGCGAAATGTGCGGCAACATCGTCGAAGTGCTCCACGGCGGAGCCGGCAGCCTCGTCTGCTGCGGCCAGGATATGGTCCTGCAAAAGGAGAACACGACCGACGCGGCGCGGGAGAAACACGTACCCGTAGTCGAGAAGACCGCCGACGGGTTCAAGGTAAAGGTCGGAAGCGTCGCCCACCCGATGGAAGCGGACCACTACATCGAGTGGATCGAAGTAATCGCCGACGGGACCGCGTACCGCAAGTTCCTGAACCCGGGCGACGCGCCCGAAGCCGAGTTCGCGCTCGACGTTGCTGAAGTAACCGCCCGTGAGTATTGTAATTTACACGGGCATTGGAAGGCCTGATTAATAGGTGTTTAACGGGGGAGTACAACGGGGAAATATAATCGGTTCTTTGCCGGGCTCGGCGAATCGTTAATATAGACCAACCTCCCCTCAAAAAGGCGCCGCCGGTTTCCGGCGGCGTCGCTATTTATATTTTCGCCGGCGCCAGTTTCGTACGGTCTTTACCAGAAAAGCTCCCAGCTTGTCGGCGAGCTTCTCCCGCTCCAGGTGCTCGCGCGCGTACGTGCGGCCCCGTTCGCCCATCGCTTTCAGTTCGTCAGGGTCGTCGGCCAGGCGCCGGAGCGTCTCGGCGACTTCTGCCGGGTCCTCCTTGTCGGCGTAGGCGCCGGCCCGGGCTTCCTCTACGATAATCCTGCGCGGTTCGCCCTTGGCCAGGATTAGAACCGGCAGCCCGGCCGCCAGGTACTCGGCTATCCGCGACGGAAACGACCGATTGAGCGACGGGTCGTCCTTCAACGAACAAACACCGACGTCGGATACGTTCAAGAAGTAGGGGACCATTTCACGGGGCTGTTTTTCCACCATTACGACGTTGGTCAATTCCTCACGTTCTACTACCTTCTCCAGTATGTGTCGCGTCGTGCCGAATCCGAGGAAGATAAACCGGAACCGATCGTCGTCGGATAACATTTTTGCCGCTTGTAGGAATTTATCGAGACCCTGGGTAAGCCCGAAGTTGCCGACGCAGGAGACGACGAACTTCCCGTCTAAACGATAATCGGTCTTTACCTTAGTTTCTACTTCCGGGTCGGATACGGCGAACATACCGGTAACTACGCCGTTCTCGACGACTTCGGTCTGCTCGGGTTTCAGTTTCGGGAACCGTTCGAGTACGTATCGCCTATCAGCGTCGGTTGTTAGTACAACGCCGTCGGAGTGCTCGAAGATGAAACGGTCGTAAGCCGTGGCGGCTCGTGCAAGTAACGGGTTCCGGGCGTGTCCTACGGCGAAAGACCGTTCTATAACGAAGTCCTCCACTTCCGCTATAAACGGTACGCCGGTAAGTTTCGCGATGGTTTTACCCGTTAAAAAAGTAAAGATATACGTTTGCCAGCCGGTTACTAAGTCGAAACGCCGACCGGTTAACATAATGAGGAAGTTCGTTAGAGAAAGAATATAGAAGCCTACCAGGCGTATTAAAAGGCTACTACGCGGATTCGCGAAAGTCAGAGTTCGGAAAACGGTAATGCCGTCTATAACTTCGCTCGCCAACAATCGGTTTCTATAACCGGAGTATATTTTCCCGTCGGGGTAGTTCGGGAAGCCGGTAAGAACCGTTATATCGTGGCCGCGTTTTTGTAAAGCTTTAGCGTATTCGGAAGCGCGGACCGCCGCCGCCCCGATCTCCGGCGGGTACATATTTGCGATGAATAACAGCTTTAGTTTATCTTTCGGCACGGATAAAATCGGGTAGCCGTAAAAAACGCGGGAATGGAAAACGGTGGAGCGAAAAACCTACATGAAACGGCGCTCGGTCTTCACCCTGACGTAGTACTCGCGCCCAATACTAAATACTTCGGTCGGGTTTCCGTTCTTACACGCTAAATACTTTTCAACTTCGTGAAGCGAATAAAAACGAACGGGGCACCGTCTAAAAAAGTACCTTATTTTCCTCTGGAACGTAAGCAGGTGCCAGCGCTTCGGGAACGTCGCCAGTACGAGGCCGCGGCTCAACTCTATCATTCGGCGGAAGTGAGCCGCCGGTTCGGATACGTAGTCGAAGTACCCGAAAGCGAGTACCAGGTTGAATTGTTCACTGAAGTCCATTCCCAGAAAGTCACCGGCCCTTAGCTCGAGTTTATCTGCATAGCCCTCGGTTTCGGCGCGGGTCCGGGCCGGCCCCAGCATACCCTCGCTCAAATCGACGCCGACTAACCGGCTCGCTTTAGGAGCTAATAACGACAAGTAACGCCCGGGCCCGGTACCAACGTCGAGGACCGAAAACCCTTCGCCTAACTGTTCAGCGTCAAAAGCCGCGAGACGGAACCTTTCGTACACGCTCCCGCGAAGTATTCTGTTAATCGGGTTTGACCGAACACTTTCCCCGTATAACGCGTCGAACTTCTCGGCGTATTTGTTGAAGAATTTCTTAACC
Organism: uncultured bacterium; assembly: GCA_965371065.1. GTDB lineage: Bacteria > RBG-13-66-14 > B26-G2 > WVWN01. The sequence goes on along the minus strand of CBDUXC010000011.1, from coordinate 4,181 downwards.
TTTTCGTTCAAGTTCTTTCACCGCTTCGTCCATCGTTGTAAACGAATAACGGTCCAATATGGCGTTTAATTTGCCCATCGTTGACCCGGAACGTAGTTTCTGCCGTAATCGTATGTATACGCTCTCGGTCGATAAAGGCGTGCGCGGATCGATATCCCGGGGATGGACTATGAACACGGCCGATTTACCGGACTGGTCTAGTCGTTTAAGACACGCCATTATTGCCCATTTGGGTGTAATGCGTAAATAACCGCCTGCTGAAAACACGAATTTTAAAGGGCCTATCTCGCCCAACGGTATCGGGATTTCCCAAAAAGCACGCTTCGGTAACGGCTTATAAGGCGTCGATGGCCCACCCGGCCAACCGCCGTTGTGTCGTCTGTAGGGGAACACGCTGGCGTCGTACCGAAATTTATTATCGGCCAGTACTTCCCATACCCATGAAGTCTCCGGCGTAAGCGAATAACATGGGGCCCTGTAACCCACGACCGTTGTATTTACGCCGGTGGACCGGACGGCACCCAATGCAGCGTCGACGTCTCGGGCGAACGTCTCCGGCGTAAAAGAAGATAGTATCCTATGGCCGTAACCGTGTATCCCGATTTCGTGGCCTTTTTCCGATATTTCGAGTATTAAATCCGGGTACTTTTTAGCAATCCAGCCGAGCACAAAAAAAGTCGCCCGCGCGTCGTACTTATCGAGAACGTGCAATAAATCCAGCGTCCGGGCTTCGATACGCGACTCGAACAGGTCCCACTCCGTTTCATTTGGCGCTTCTCGAAACGCCGTATGGAACCAATCTTCCAGGTCCACCGTGAAAATATGCTTTACCAACGCGTAACCGCCCTCGACCTAAAAGCTACGTTTACGAGTAACCCTATAAGTATGAACGACGCTACCGTTACGCTTCCGCCGTACGATAAAAACGGCAAGGGTAAACCTACAACGGGTAAAAAGCCGACCGCCATACCAAGGTTTACGGCGACGTGCGTAAGAAAATAAACGAACACCCCGGCGGCGAGTACTCCACCCGGGCCCGGCCCCGCGTCGCGGCAGACCGTTATCGTACGGTACAGTATAACAAAAAACAACGCTAGAATAAATACCGAACCGACGAACCCGAACTCCTCGGCTATTACGGGGTAGATAAAGTCCGTGTGGGGCTCGGGTAGGAATTTGAGGTGCACCTGAGTACCCTTCAGATAACCTTTCCCGAACAACTGTCCGGAACCGACGGCAATCTTCGCCTGGATTATCGAATAACCCGCGCCTCGGGGGTCCACTTCGGGACTTATAAACGTCAATAACCTTTGTCTCTGGTATTCTTTTAGCATATTCCAGAAGAACGGCGCCGAAAACCCTATTAACGCGCACAACCCCGCTACGGAGAATCCCAAGGTTTTCTCGCCCGGGCGCCATCTGCTTATATAGACGACGGCGGCTAAACCTGCTATGAATAGACCGAGCAACCACATATTAAACGAAAGAACGAGGGCGATAAAAGGAGAAACGAGTATAAATAGCCTTGTATAAGAAACCCCGGCGGCAAATAGCATCCCGAACAGGAGGGGTACGAAAACGACGGCCGTTCCCAGGTCCGGTTCGGCTATTACGAGCAGCGCCGGTATAGCCGCAAGTACGATGGGGACCAATAGACCGCCTAGCGTCCCCGTAATCCTTTTAGACGAGAGCAGCGCCGCGAGGACTAAAACTAACGCCACTTTAGCGAACTCCGACGGCTGAAATGAGAACGGCCCGATAGCGAGCCAACGTCGAGCGCCGGAACCGGTAAACAACACTACTACCAGGAGAGCTACGGCGAGGGTGTAAAGGAACGGCGCGGCCTTAAACAGGTATCGGTATGGTATGGCCGCCGCGGGTATGAAAGCCAAGACCCCTAAGCCCACCCAGCCGAATTGTTGCCAGGCGAACGCCGGAATCCCCGAACCGTCGTACGTCGCCGAGCCAACGGCGAAGACGCCGATGAGTGCCAGGAGCAGAACCGATACCAACAGCGGTGCGTCGATGCGGCGGACTGTCGTATGCCAACTCACCGATAATCACCCGTCTTAACCAGAAGGTCCGGCGACTTCTCGTAGTCCTTGGGCGTTATACCGGGCGGCGGTTCGGGCCAGTTCGTTTCGCGTACTATGTTCGCGCGGCAATAGGCGACGATAGCCTTGCCCCATTTGATATAACTCTCGCCGTAGCCGCCGTTCTCGATAAAAATGCAAAACGTTACTTGCGGGTCGTAAACCGGCGCCATCCCGACGAACCACGCGTGGGTCTTTCCGTGGGGGTTTTCGGCCGAACCGGTCTTACCGGCCAGGTAATGCTCGTTCACGCCGAAGCGGCCCACGGCCCCCATCATACCCTGCAGGATAATCGCCCGGTACTCGCGGGATAAAGGCGACACGGCCCGTACTTCCGGCGGATAGCTTTTGAGGGTCGAACCGTCGCGGCCGGCGACGTAGCGTACGAGCCGTGGACGGTATATATAACCACCGTTCGCCAGCGTCGTTACGACCGACAGTTCCTGGATAGGCGAAAGCAGGACCTGCCCCTGGCCGATGGCGTTGTTGAGCACCTCGCCCCGGGGCCACTTATCGCCCCAGCGTTTTTCCAGTCGGGCGCGTTCCGGTATAATACCGCCGGTCTCGCCGGGCAGGTCGACGCCTGTGGGCTCGCCCAGACGGTAGGCGCGGGCGTATTTTTCCAGGTTGTCTATTCCTACTTTATGCCCGACCTGAAAGAAGAAGACGTTGCACGAGTTCCTCAACCCGCCGGCGATGTTCAGCGGGCCGTGACCCGACGGATTCCAGCAGTGGAACAGCCACCGCCCGTACCGATAGGCTCCGTAGCACGCCACCGGCATTCTTTCGTCGGGTTTCACGATGCCGGTTTCCAGAGCTGTAGTCGCTGTAACTATCTTAAAGGTCGAACCCGGCGGGTACGCGCTTTGTATGGCTCTATTCAACAACGGGAAGTTCGGGTCCGTAGCTAATTCGACCCACTTCGCCGGCTCTATGCCGCCGACGAAGTCTCGTGGGTCGTACCCGGGGCTGGACGCAAGGGACCAGACGTCGCCGTTACCCGGGTCCATTACGATAATCGCGCCCTTTAGTCCTTCCAAGTAAGGTTCTATAAACGTTTGTAGGCCGACGTCAATAGTCGTGTATATGTCTAGCCCGGGCTCGGTGGGCCGTACGCCTTCGTAGTCCACGACGCCGAGCTTCGTTTCAAGTGAATTAACTTCTACCAACCCGGCACCGTCGACGCCGTGAAGGTGCATCTCCATCGTACGTTCGAGGCCGTTCTGGCCGATTACGTCGCCCATCCGGTAGCCATCTTCCCGCATAAACTCGAGCTGGGCCGGCGATATTTCGCCGAGACATCCCAAAACGTGGCAGGCTAATCTTCCCTCCGGATAAGTCCTGACGGGTACGTTCACGACGGCCAGTTCGGGGTAGTCGGCCCGCTTTTCTTCGAAGAAGAGAACCTCGTCGTAAGTAAGATTACGGGCGATTACCGCGGGTTCATATTTATAAACCCGCCCTTCCGAGATCCGCCGTTCCAGCTCGTCATCGGGAATTTTCAAGAGCGCCGCGGTACGTTCCAACGCTTCCGGCGGTATCGCTTCGGTAGCCGGGAGCATCCACAGCAATCGGTACTCGGCTTCGTTATCGGCCAGCGGTCTCCCTGTCCGGTCGAGTATGCGGCCGCGAAGCGCCGGGATCGGTATATTCCGAATCCGGTTTATCCGGCTGAGCTCGGCATATTCGGCGCCGTAGCTTATTTGGAGCGTCCATAGGCGTACGAAAATTGCGCCGAGCAGTATTATCGCGAACCCCAACAGTACGTATAGTCTATAGATGTTCATCGCTACGCTTCGGGTAAGTACACGACGGCCGCGGTTCGTCCGGCGTGAGCGCCTTCGCGTCTGTACGAATAAAACAGTCCGGGGTCCCGGTACGTACAAGCTTCGACCGCGTATATATCACCGTCTTCTATGCCGGTTCCCACGAGGCTTAGCCGATTACATTCAATTATATCCAGGTAAACGTTACCGTTACTTGTCGTCGATACCTCGCCGCCGGGAAAAGCCGCCGCCGCTTCTTGTACGACTTCGGGGCCGACCTCGTAGTTCTCCGCCGATATCGTCGGTCCCAGGAAGGCGGTTA
>CBDUXC010000010.1:0-13925 GCA_965371065.1 uncultured bacterium | reverse complement strand
TATTTTAACGAGGCGGTCGTTGCCGGTGTCGCATATCCAGAGCTTTTAGGTGTTCGCGTCGAAGGCGACGTCGGCGGGCGCCGAGAAGCCGGTGAACACGCCGACGAGTTGACCGTCGCGGTCTATCCTGACTATTTTATTACCGTCTATAACGTACGCGTCTCCGTTTATAGGGTCGCAAGCGAGCCGCGTAGGGGCGGTCAAGTTCCCGTACTCGCGTTCGACGGCGCCTTCGGAGCTGAGTTTAATCAGGCGCTTCAAGCCCGCGTCGAGTACCCATATTGAACCTTCTTTCGGGAACAGGCCGAAGGCCGTCGGGTTGTCGAAACCGTACAGGGTCTTTTGGACGTCCGCCCGATTAGAGAGGAGGATAACGCGCCCGGCGCCGTCGGCGACCCAGCATACGTCGTTGTATGGGTCCGCCAGGACCGCCATAGGCGTCCCCATCTCGGCGTTCGTGGCGCTGATTGCGTCGCCGCCCGGCGCGATTTTTGTGACGGAACCGCCGCCGGCGTCGGCCACCCAGCAGGTTCCCCAGGCCGGGTTATCGAGTTGTACGTCGCTTACCTCGCAGGCCGTGAAACCCGCGGCGAATACGAGAAGCCCAACGATATATATCAATCTACGCGGTGCCATAGCGGCGCGGAATTTAACATAAAAGGAATCGTTTTTCAACTACGTTCGACCGGCGCTTTCCTATATTTTACCGTCCACTCCAGCCCTTTGCCGATTTTAATCGTATCCGTAACGGCGTCGTTCAGGTCGCGCACGTATTTTACGTATCCGGCCAACGCTTCCGAATGGCTGATGACGTTGTCGGCGAAGACGCTGCCGCGGGTTTCGACGTGGGGCCATATCAGGTCGAAGTAGGTTATGTATTCGGTTTTTTCGGCGTCCAGAAACACGAAGTCGAAGTTCGCCTTATCGCATACCGACGGCAGGAACTCCACCGCGTTACAGGTCTCTATGGATACGCATTCGGCCAGGCCCGCCGATTCCGCGTTTTCCCGGGCCATCTCGGCGAAGTCGGGCTTGACCTCAAGGGATAACAACGTCCCGGCGTTTTCCGACGCCGCCCGGCCGAGCCAGAGCGTTGAGTATCCGGCGCTGGTCCCGACTTCCAGTATACGCTTGGCGCGGGTCGCCAGCGCCGCGTTGTATATCAGCCGGGCGCTCGCCGGGTGGAGCGACTTCAGCGTCAGTTTCGGCGACATCCCGGCGTCCCGGCGCCGTTCGTTCTCCGCCAGTACCGCGGCGGCCGTCTCCTCCCACGCGGCGAGGTCGAAACCCATTATTCCTCCACGGTAACGTCTATTCCGTATATACCGGCGGCCGGATCGTACTCGAGCAGGTAGGACAGCTCCATCCCGCGGATGCTCTCGGGCGCGGTCCACGTCTCGGCCGCCGCGGCGGTGGCGTTCTCGAAGGCCGCGTTCCCGAAGGTCGATTCGGTTATCCACGCGTTGGAAATACTGCCGTTGGCGGCAATGTTCAAGTGAAGCGTCATTACCCCGGCGGCCGTCCCGGGGTCGCCGTAGTAGGTCTTATAGACGCGTTCCAGCTCCGGCTGCTGTTCCGCCAGGAAGACGGCTAGTTCCGCGGTCCATTCGACGGCCGTCGTTATCCCCTCCGCCAGGGCGTCGAAAAACCCCAGAGCGCCCGACGATGTGGGTAACAACAAAGTTATACCCAGTAGGATCGGGAAGAGCTTTTTCATATTTATCGCTCCGAAATGGTTAGACACTTTCTACGGTCGTTAGTATAAACTAGACCGTTGGACCGAAACAAGGAAAAAAGGGCCTCGCGGCCCTTTTTGGTTATTATCGTATTTCGCGTTAACGCTATTCCGCGAACCCGGCCTTGATGTGGCCCAGGGAAGTCGGTTCCACCGGTGTGCCGCCGTAGATGATGTCGTCGATGGCGTTGGTAAGACCGTTGAAGTTGATGGCGTAGTTATCCATCCAGACGACGGTCCCGTCGGTGTCTACGAGGGAACATTGGCCGTACCAAGCGGTACCGGGCATCTTCCATTTCACGAAGTCCGGTTGGTCCGCGTCCAGGAAGTCGTGGTCGAGTACCTGGCCGTGGTAAGAGTACTTCATCGTGGATTGTACGCTGGGCGGGTCGACGTAGTTGTAGGATATTACTTCCAACCCGACGCCTTCGTCGTGATAGACGTCATATACTTGGGTTTCCAGGGACAGAGTATCTGCCCGACAGGCGCCTCAAGATTGTACCCAATGGACTACGACAACTACCTTTCCGTCGTCCAGGTAATCCTGTATATCCAGGAACGGCCCAAGGTAGTCGGCGCTGTCGTCGATGGTGTCGCCGTCCAACCCGGGCTGCTCGTCTCCGACGTCAAGGGCGTACGCTCCGTTCGCCAGGAGGACGGTCACGAAAATTATGAAAAAGTAACGCATAGTACCTCCTCAGGGTCGGCTTTTTCTCTCACCGTTTATAAGACCTGTTCACTCATCAATATAACATCGGTCGTCGAATCACGCAAGCTTAAAACGGCCTTTGAAGAAAAAGGGCCTTTCGGCCCTTTTCGGTTTGTTCAGGTTATTACGTACGCGCTATTCCGCGAAACCGGCCTTGATGTGGCCCAGGGACGCCGGCGCAACGTTCGTGTTGTAGTCGAAGGAGAAGGAGAAAACCTCTTCCGAGTCGAAGTCGGAGTCGGGCGCGTTGCAAACCACGTACCAGTAGTAGGTCACGTCGTCGGTAACGTCGAAGGTGTGGGTGTACTCGTTGTCGGCGATGCCCGTTTCGTCGACCTCGGGCGAGCTGAAGTCGTCGTTGTCGTCCACGAGCAGCTCGTACGAGTCGGCCCGTACGACTTCCTCCCACTCGAAGGTTACGTCAACGTCGGTACGCCCGCCGCCGTCAGCGATTACCGGTATGGTTCCCGTCGTCGCGACGCGTCCGGCCTCTCCGCCGCTTCTCGGGCCGGTTACGTCGAAGACTTCGCCGTCGTCGGGCGCTTCGAGCTCAAACGACCGCGTCGAGAAACTGTACTCGTACTCCACGTCGTTGCCCGCCAGGTCGTCGGCCGCCACGTATACAAAAACCTCGGCGTAGTGGGGAAGGTCGTCGTCAGGGTTGAGCGTGTAGGTGAAGTTGAAGAAGCCGCCGGTTAAGGTCAGGGTTCCTTCTATGACGTCCCGGGAAAAGACCGACGCTTCCACTACCACGCTTTCTTCGTCCACGCCCCAGGTGTCGTCCTTGACGTGCCCTTTTATGTTGTCGTCCAAGTCGACGCCGGTCTCGCCGTCGTCGGGGTTGAGACCGTCGACGTAGGGCGGGTCGTCGTCGCCGTAGATAATATCCTCGAACGTGTCGATGAATTCGGTGTAGCTTCCCCCGCCGTATCCAAGCTTACTCAGGTAGCAGTAACCGGTCGCGCCGATAATGAAAGTTTGGGGTACGCCGCTGCTCGACTTTTTCCAGGCGGTCCAATCGCTTCCTACGCCGTATAGGAACCGGGACGGGTGTCCGCCAAGCATATTGAACTTCCAGTTGCCTATAGCCGCGGGCGTATCCCAGCAATCGACCTCCAGGAACTCCACGCCCAGCGGGTAGTAATCGTAGTAAACGTATTCCTCGATATCTTCGAGTTCGTTGTTGCAGTAGCCTCAAGTATCGTAACCGAAGCTTACGAGGAAGGTTTTCTCGGCGGCGAGATAGTCGTCTACGTTGACCCAGGCGCCGTATCCGCCCCCGACGGTAACTATTTCCGGCCGGTTCAGCGGTGGACACTCGTCGCCTATTTCGATCGCGGCGGCGTAAACGACGAAACCCAACGCGATAACAATCGCTAGAAACATCCGCATACTTACCTCCTCCTGGTAAACCTGACTATGTTTCGTAGGTATATATAACTACTCTCTTTACCCGTATAGCACATATTACGCGCGTTTTCAACTAAAAAATACCGTATATTCAAAAAAAAGAAAGGGCCTTTCGGCCCTTGTCCTTTTCGGTTTGTTCGGGTTATTACGTACGCGCTATTCGGAGAACCCGGCTTTGATTACCCCCAGGGAAGTGGGCGTAACCGGGGTGTCGGTTTCGGTGGTGAACGTCCAGATTTCCGTATCCATGACGTTCCCTTCCAAGTCCTCGGCGTCAACCGAAACCGTAACTTCAGTGCCGTACGGAAGGTCTTCGTCCGGGTTGAACGTTAATTTGAAATTGAGAAAGTTGCCGGTAACCGAAAGGTCGCCGTCGACTTCGCCTCTGCCCGGTATCGTAACTATCATGTCCAACGACGATTCTTCTACGCCGAAGCCGTCGTCTTTTACGTGGCAAACGATGTTTCTAGTTACCGGGATGTCGTCGGCTCCGTCGGCAGGGTTGTGAGTGGTTATGTAAGGCGGGTCGTCGTCGCCGTAGATAATTTTATCGAACGCGGCGATAAATTGGGTATAGCTCCCGGACCCGTATCCAAGCTTACTCAGGTAGCAGTAACCCGTTGGCCCGATGATGAAAGTCTGGGGTACGCCGGTGCTCGACTTTTTCCAGGCGGTCCAATCGCTTCCTTGGCCGTCTATGAACCGGACCGGGTTTCCGCCACGGATAACGAACTTCCAGTAGCCTATCTCCGCCGGCGTATCCCAGCAGTCAACCTCCAGGAACTCGACGCCCAGCGGGTAATAATCGTCGTAAACGTATTCCTCGATCTCTTCGAGTTCATTGTTGCAGTAACCTCAAGTATCGTAACCGAAGCTCACGAGGAACGTTTTCTCGGCGGCGAGATAGTCGTCAACGTTGACGTTGGCGCCGTACCCGCCGCCTACGGTAACTACTTCCGGCCGGTCCAGAGCCGGACACTCGTCGCCCAACTCGATCGCGGCGGTGTAAACGACGAAACCCAACGCGATAACCGTCGCTAGAAATATCCGCATAACTACCTCCTGTGGGTAAACCTGACTATGTTTCGTAGGTATATATAACCACTTTACTAAACTATATATAGCATTACACGGCGGGCGATGCAAGCGAAAATGAACCGGCGTATCTTTTTTCGTTACGTAGCGTTTATGGGGGATTAACGCGCGAACTAACTCTTTTTTTCAGGCTCGCCCCGCGGTTCTTCTTCAGATATCGGCGGGACCTTCGGCCAGAAGCCGAAAAGCTTCGCGAAGCGCCGGCGGAAGAGGAATATGAAGTTCCTGGTACCGTCGCCCCAGAGGCTCAGCTTGGATTCGCCCTTTCGCTTGACGTAATGGAAGTCGATCGGGACCTCGCGGCCCCGGATTTCGGCGCGCTTCTCGAATACCTCCAGCTTCAGCTCCTCGGAGAAGGGCATCCCGTCGCTGGTTACGTTTACCTTATCGAGGACCTCCCGGCGGAAGCACCACATCCCGGACTGGCTGTCGTGGATGTGCCGGAAGTAGAGCAGCAGTATCGCGAAGTTGAAGACCTTGTTGCCGAACCACCGGAGGAAGTAGTCGAAGCTCTCCTGCCAGTCGGCGGCGATGCGCCACGCGCTCACGAACTCCAGGTCGTCCCGGTCCAATAAGTCGATGAGGTAGGGGATCGCGACGACCGGGTAGGTGCCGTCGCCGTCCAGCGTGCAGACGACGTCGCCGGTGGCTTGACTTAAACCCGACTTATACGCGCGGCCGTAGCCGGGCCGCTCCTCGAAGACGACCCGGGCGCCCATCCGCCGGGCGACGTCGCCGGTGGCGTCGCTGGAGTTGTTGTCCACGACGATGACCTCGTCTACGAAGTCCGGCATCGCCGCAAGGCAGTCGGCGACGCCCTCCTCCTCGTTATAGCAGGGCATCACCACCGTTATCTTGTATCCCCGGCGCATAACGGCGCGTATTTTCGGTTATCTTAACCATAAAAGCAAGGGGAAAATCGGGCGGACGACTTGGCCACGATGATATTAATCCTACTGGCCCGCGAAAAAGGTCATAGTCCCTTTTACCGACATCGATTTAGGGCTAATCAAGGATTTTTGACGTTATTTAATGTATCACTTTTTTGTTGCGTGCTTATAATAATTATAGTATAGTATCGGAGTTAAGGGTAGCGGGTTAGGGCTGTTAAAAACCGCGGGAGAAGAGGGTTGTATAAACTCTAGTAGGAGGAATAGTATGAGGAATTTAGTTGTTTTGGCTCTGGCGTTTCTACCGATGTCCGCGTTCGGTTACGCGGCGGGGGACTCAGGGCCGGCTCCCGGTTGGGAGTTTAACTTAACTATAATCAACGAGTTCCAGTGCCCGTACGCAACCGAGATTATGGGGCTCGATTACGTGGACGGCGAAAACAAGTTGACCTTCGCCAGTAACCTGGACGACGCGCTATATACCTGCAACGCGGACAACGGAAACTATATCAGCGCGCTTACGTTGAACTACACCGGTAACCCCCACCCGTTCGGCGTCTGTTACGACGGTAACGGGTACCCGCATATCAACGACTTTTCGGGCCAGAAGGTACACTGGACCGACTACGCAGAATGGGATTACTACCGCAACCCTGCGGGGAACAAAGGCAGCGGCATGGACTTCGACGGGACCTGTATTTGGGAGACCTACTGGACAGAAGGCGTTTACCGCTTCTTACCCGACGGCACCCACGATTGGTACTACACTGCAAGCGAGGTAGAGGCCCAGATGAGCGGCTTGGCCGTGTTCCCTTACAACGGCAATACATGGCTGATGATCTCGACCCACGGCGACTACGTCTTCTACTTCTACGAGTTCAACGGTGCTGCTCTGACGCACATAGCCACCGTTGATTGTCCGCTGACGCCGTCCCAGTCCTACGGCTTGACGTACGCCGCCGAGCGAGGGACCTTCTTCTGGAGCTACACTATAGGCGAAGCGGAATGGGTCGCGGAGCTTGACATCGGCCTCGACGACGATGACGACGATACGGGCGTTGTTCCGACGAGCATGGGTATGGTCAAAGCGACGTATAGGTAGAAGAATCCGGGAAAATCGAGCGCGGGGAGCTTCCCCGCGCTTTTTTTTATATACGGAAACCGTTTTAGGCTTGTATTAAATGTCCGTTTATGTTATAATGATGAGTAATAAGGGTATATAAAGTCGTTAAATCCTGAAACCGGTATAAAGAGGGAATCGGTTTCGGGTTTTTTGTAGTTCAGCATCAGTAGCGATAACTGTTAACAAAACGGAGGCTAAAATGAGAGTAGTTGTAATCACGTTAATCTTGGCGACCGTTCCCATACAGGCGTTCGGTAACGGCAACCTCAGGCTTATGAACGCAAGCCACGGCCAGTACGTCTTCAACTTCTACGATTTCGACGGCTCGAGTTTGACATACATAGCGACCGTTGATTGCCCGCTGATACCGTCCCAGTCCTACGGGCTGACGTACGCGGCCGAGCGCGGGACCTTCTTCTGGAGCTACGCCTTAGGTACCGTTGACTGGATAAGCGAGCTCGGGATCGACTTTGGTCCGGATATCACCATCGACGTCATCAACACGTTCGAGTGCCCGTTCGCTTCCGAGATAAGAGGCCTCGATTACGTCGACGGCGAGACCGCCATAACGTTCGCCAGCGACCCGGACAATATGTTGTACACGTGCAACGCCAACGACGGGACGTATGTCGGCGAGTTGGCCCTGGGTTTCAGCAATCCCCACCCGTTCGGCGTCTGCTACGACGGCAACGGGTATCCCCACGTGAACGAGTTTAACGGCAGCGACATTTACTGGTACAACGGCGCCGATTGGAACGATTATGACAATCCATCGTCGAACAAGGGCGGCGGGATGGACTTCGACGGGGAATATATCTGGGAGACCTACTGGACCGACGGCGTGTACCGGTTCTTCCCCGACGGGACCGGCGTCGAGTTCTACGAGACGCCCGAGATCGGCGCACAGCTCAGCGGCCTTACCGTGTTCCCGTACGGCGATGACACCGCCGTGGAACCGGCGAGTATGGGCTCGATTAAAGCGTCATACAGATAAGTACTTGAACCGGCACGAGAACGTTTACGGGCGGCGATATATCGCCGCCCGTTTTTATTCGCGTTGAACTAAAGCTTACCCCTACGTCTTCAGTTCCTCTTTCCGGGCCGCCGGGAAGAGGATGTTATTTAAGATAAGCCGGTAGCCGGGCGAGTGGGGGTGGAACTGCAAGTCCGTCGGCTCCTCGCCGATGAAGTGCTGGAAGTCCTCCGGGTCGTGCCCGGCGTAGAAGCTGAAGAAGCCCTCGCCGTAGTTCCCGTAAACGTACTTGGCCTCCTCGTAACCGTCGACGGTCGCGAGTATCACGGCGCTTTTCTTGATTACCTCCCGGGGGAACGCCGTAGTCTGGCCCATAAACTCGGTGATATGCGCCGTATGGTTTTGCGTAAGTATCGTCGGCACCGTGTCCGACTTGGCGCTGAACTCGAAGAGGGAGAAACTGCCCGGGCTGCTCGGGTCCACGACGCCGATGGACCGGGGCGTATCTATGTTCGAGAACTCGTACAGATATATGTTGGGATATAACTCGAAGTCGGTGAATGCCATAGTAGCCGAGTAGTCGAGCAAGTCGTTGTAGCCGAGGTCCGGCGGGTCGCCGTCGTAAATCGACTCGACGACGTCCACGTCGTCGGCGGCCAGAGCGATATCGAGAGTATCGGTCGCCGAGCACATGGCGAAGATGAACCCGCCGCTGTACACGTACTCGGCCAACGCCCGGGACACCGCTTTCAGGTACTCGGCCACGCTATCGTAACCGGCGTTCATGGCCTCCCGGTTGTACTCGGCGACCGTCAACTCGTACCAGGCGGACCCGCCGAAGGAGGAATAGAACTTGCCGAACTGTCCGGTAAAGTCCTCGTGGTGGAGGTGGAGCCAGTCGTACTCGTATATCCGCCCGGCGAGAACGTCGTCGTTCCAGACCCGGTCGTACGGGATGAACGCGTACTCCAACGCCCGCATCACCGAGTCGTCCCAGACCTCGGTCTCGTCGGGCGCGTACAGGGCTATTCGCGGTGCTTCGTCAAGCGGTACCGATTCCATATTGTTCTCTTCGATGACCCCGTATATCGGCCCGGGGTCGGCGACGAAGACGCCGTAGACGCCCCGCGCGCCGCACATCTCCGCGAGACCGTCGTAGTTCTGGATGAGGAACGAGCCGCCGCGGTAGTTGAGGAGCCATTCGACGTACGCGCCGTCGGCGACGGCCTGGTACGCGACACCGTAAGCCCGCAGGTGGTCCGTCTGCTCCAGGTCCATCGGGACGAGGAGAAAGGCCGCGGCGGCGGGGAGCGCCGCGAGTAAGAGAATTAACGGTACCTTGGGGAGCGTTTTCATAATCTACGTTTTTGACCGCCGGTGGGGTAGTAGTAGTTTAACGGGGATATTGTAACATAAAAAACGTTAACGGGCGCGCCGGATTTACTTATTATTTAAGGTGGCGTCTTTTATATCGATTCATCGATTGACTCGCGGGGGGGTTTAATATATAATCATTTTATTAGGAGCGTGACCGTCGTATAAAAACGATAAGGTTTTCTTATGGGAAACGCGACAAGAAAAGTGTATGTGATATCGGTATTGATTATTACTAGCTCAGCTATCGCTACCGGCGTAACGGAAGAATGGGTTGATATTTACGACAGTGGACCCGGTGAAGTGCATAACGATCAGGGGAATGCGATCGCGGTCGCCGATAACGGGAACGTTTATGTCGGCGGTTCTCGTACAGGAAATGGTTATTATGTACGTAGCGTGGATAGTTCTGGAGATTACCGTTGGGACGATTTGTACGGAGGAGGTTCTAGCGAAGCCGAGAGTGTAAACCTAGACAATTCGGAGAATTTATATGTGGCCGGTCGCGTAGACGGTAATTTTTTCGTCGCGAAATATAACAACGACGGTACGATGCTCTGGTCCGATAGCGTTACCGACGGCAGCGCGTACGCATCAGTTTTGGACTCGGATGGGTATCTCTATGCTACTGGTAGTTCCGACGACGGCGTTTATACGGCGAAGTATACTCAGAGCGGGACCCGGTTATGGGGGAAGTCTTACTACGGAACCTGGATGTTTGATAGCGCGTGGGCGATAACTACCGACGAAATCGGTAACGTTTACGTAGCCGGCTGGACCGGCGAAACGGATACAAAATACGATCTTATCGTTATCAAATATGACGGCGACGGTAACGAGGAGTGGGTAAGAACGTATAATGGTACGGCGGACGATTACGACAGCGCCGGGGCGGTAGTTGTCGACGGTTCGGGGAACGTTTATGTTGCCGGTTATTGCGATAATTTAGGAACCTACACGGATATAATTACGATTAAATACGACGTTAATGGCAACCAGGAATGGGTAAGGACTTATAGCGGTCCGGGTTATCATTTAGATATAGCTATCGATATGGTCGTGGACACTTCCGCCAATGTTTATGTAACGGGATATCTTACGGATCCCGAAACAGACGAGGATATATGCGTTATAAAATACGATACGAACGGTAACGAGGAGTGGGTTAAGACCTATAACGGTACGGCCGACGGTTACGACTCTGGGTACGCAATAACAATGGACGATTCGGGTTATATATACGTAGCTGGGACTTGCGAGAACGAAGGGACTTCAGAAGATATATGTATCATAAAATACGACGCCGACGGTAATATCGAGTGGGTGACCGAGTACGACCGGCCTACGTATAACGGGGGTGATTCGGCGGACGATATCGTAGTAGACGACGAGGGTTACGTGTATATAACAGGACTTTCAGAAAACGATGTTAACTACGATTTAATTACCATTAAGTATAAGCAACCGTTCGTTGATATCGGTTTAAAGTACTTCGAAGCCTACGAGATAAACGAAGGTATCGTTCTTATCTGGGATGTTGGGGCGGGACTATACGATAGCGTTGCGGGCTTTAATTTATACCGCGTCGTCTTACCCGGTAGCGGGTTGCACCGAGAATATCCGGTAAGTAATAAAGAATATATAAACCGTCGCCTATATAAGCACCTAAATGCGAACGAAAAGGGGATTATTAGCCACGGCGATTTAAAAATAATAGGAGAAAAAGTAAACGATGAGCTTATTACCGGCGTTTCGCCGTACCGTTACGTCGACGCGAACGTGTCCGAGGACGAAACCTATGGTTACTGGCTCGAGATGTTGGACGTGGGTGGTTCGAGCGAGACGTATGGCCCGGTCGAATGTACGTGGAACGAAAACCTGCCGACGAAGTTTGCCCTATATCAGTCTAGGCCGAATCCGGCCCGGGGGAAAGTAACAATAGTTTTCGACCTGCCGGAAATGGGGTACGCGAAATTGAACGTTTATGATATCGGCGGCCGTCGGGTCGCGGCGCCGGTGGACCGGGAGCTACCGGCCGGGACTTACGAAGCCGAGGTTTCCGGCCTTGCGCCGGGCGTTTATATCTACCGTCTGGCGTCCGGCGAATTTAACGCTGCAAAGAAGATGGTGGTTATCGAATAACGTTTGATAAAAAGCGTTTTATATCTGTTTTACGGCGGGGCTTATTCCGCCGTTTTTTACGAATTGCGCTTTTCTGATAGACCGAAACACCTTGACCTTCCCCGTTACGTCCCTTATTATACAAAGAAATGATATGAGGCTCGGGCGCGTGATCGGAACCGTCGTCTCGACGGTTAAGGACGACGGATTAAGGGGTTACAAGCTCCTGCTGGTGGACGATGCCGACGTCCGCGGCGACGGGCTGGGCCGCTACGTGGTCGCCGTAGATACCGTAGACGCCGGCGTCGGCGACGTGGTTCTTACCGTCGGCGGCTCGTCGGCTCGCCTGACCCGGCTCACCCGGGACCGGCCCGTAGACGCGGCTATAGTGGCGATTGTCGAGACGCTGGAGGTCGAGGGCGAGATAACTTACCGTGTGGGGGGCGCGCCGTGAGACTCGGGCGGGTTGTCGGGACCTGCGTCGTTTCGGCGTGCGTCGAGGAGTACGAGGGGCGGAAGCTCCTCGTGGTCGAGCCGGTTGACCGGGATATGGAACCGGAGGGCGGTCCTTTCGTGGCCGTGGACGCCGCCGGCGCCGGGCCCGGTTCCGAAGTCATCTGGATCGGCGGTCGCGAAGCCTGCTACGCGACCGAAGAAGTAGTCCCGGCCGACGCGGCCGTGGTCGCCATCTGGGAGCCGTAAAAGGTATGTACCTTGCGAAGGTTGAGGGTCCGGCCGTCGCGAACGTTAAGCACGAAGCTCTGGCCGGATGCAAGTTGCTGGTCGTACGCCAGGTGGACATGGACGGCGCGCCCTCGGGCGAGTCTATGGTTGCCATAGACACGGTGGACGCCGGGCCGGGCGACGTAACCCTGGTGATACGGGAGGGCCGGTCGGCCGCTTCGTTAGTGGGGAAAGAGTATATGCCGGTACGGACTTTAGTCGTAGGTATCGTCGACCGGGTTGACGTGAAATGAACGATTTTCCGATTAGCGTAAACAGGGACGGAGCGACCGGTATAACGACGGTCGAGTTAAGCCCTTATTTAGGCGTTGAACAGGCCGAGGAGTTGGGGCGGGTTTTCGACGCCGCTTTGACCGACGAACGCCCGCTAATCGTCGTTCGAATGGAAACCGTAAGTTTCCTTTGCAGTTCGGCGATAGGTAAACTTATTTCGGCCGTGGGAAAAGCCAGGGAAAAAAGCGGAGCCGTTGTGTTCAGCGACATACCGCCTAAGATACGAACGGTACTCGGTTACCTTGACGTATTAGATTACATAGATTACGCGGACGACCGGCGCGAAGCCGAGAATAAGGTTTTGGCGTTGGTAGGTCCGAACGGTGCGGGCGTTATAAAGGACGTAAACGCCGCGCTGACGGAAGCCGTTACGTTAAGTAAAGCGGGCGAAACGGAAGCGGCCGCCGTTTTATTGAAGCGCATCCTTGAGTTGGAGCCGGAGAACGCCAACGCTTTAATCTGGTACGCGGACGTCAAGGAGAAAACCGGCGAATTCGATTACGCCCGCGAGCTTTTCAGGCGAGCGAGCGAAATCATCACACCGTCGGACGGGTTGTACGAATACTTGGACGCCCGGTTAAGAAGGCTTGCCGGGGGAGAAGCGTTCGGCGATGAAGCGACCGAAGAAGCGGTTCGAACCCTCGAGGCGGCCGGTAACGCGAGCGGGCTATCGCCGTCGCCGTTCGTTTCGCGGGAGCGCTTTTTTACGGGCCGGGCTAAATCGTTTTTTTCGTCTTTTTGGCCGGCGTCTAGGGAACCGGCAAGTCGGGAGGACGGTTTCGATACGTACGGGGGGCATTTCCTGACCGTGGGTGGTGTCGGCTTTGTTATAGACCCGGGCGTCGGGTTCGTAGAGTCCTTCTCGCGGTACGGCGGTACGGCGGGCGACGCGGACGCGTTGATCGTAACAAGGTTCTCGGGTTCGTCGGACGGCGACCTTACGCAAGTGTTGGACGCGGCCGCGCTCAGCGGGCGGGAAAGCGTAAAGGTCTACGCCAATCGTACCGCTTACAGGTATTATTACACGATGCTAAGTGGTTTCGGAGAGACGGTAGACAGGGAAGCGATGATTAACCCCGGCGAAGACTTTACCGTCCGAGACGTAACGATTACGCCCGTTCCCGTACGTTTCGAAGAACGGTCCGGCGGCAAAGAAGCTTTGGGATTGATAATAAAAACGGATAAATTCGTCGTCGGGTACGCCGGCGAAAGCAACTGTTTGGAGATGAGCGACGTCGACGACTGGTTGCCGGTTCGCGGCGGGTTGTTCGTGTTCGGGTTAAACGTAAATCCCCGGGAACAACCGGCATTGAAAGATTATTTACGGTTCGTTTCAATAATAAAACCTGCTGCGATATTATGTACGGGTCGCGCGCCTTTGAGTTACTTACAGCCGTTTGCGGATACGTTGGCTCGCCTGGCCGGTACGGAGACGACCGTGGGTTGCGAGGGTACGGCGTTTGACCTGGAGAGATTCG